>JBBJNV010000017.1 GCA_037721215.1 Gemmatimonadaceae bacterium | reverse complement strand
GCTCTTGCTGTGGCCTCACTACACAAACCGCCTCTGGATGCACGTTCTGCCACTGCTCATCGCGTACGGCACCGCGACCGCTCGCGAGGGCATGTTGCTTCGCCGCTTTCGCGTTATATCAATAGCATATCTGGCATGGTTCTGCAGTACAGGATTCGGGGCGCCTGCCTACACAACGCGCATTTCGCTTTCGAGCCGGAATTTGCCGAAGGTTTACCGAAACACGGGAGGGATGGCCACCCCCGGGTTCGAAGACGACAATCCTGAATACAATGGCCATGTTACCCGCCTGCTTCGCCGTTACGGAACAAGTGCTCAACGAAACGAGGGTCGATAACCCCCGTCACGGCTGCCAAGGAGAAGTTGATAGGCGCTGGTAAACTGCCGAGCGACCTCCTCCCAGCGAAATCTCTGCAACGCCACCTCCCGGCCTTTCTCCCCCATTCCTGCCAACTCCCCGGTACTCATAGCTGTGGACTGGCGTAGTCCCTCAGTGATGCCGTCGACTGTAGGCTCCACCCACCATCCGCAGCCGTGATCAACCAGCATCGACCAGGGGGCTGCCGTGGTAGTCAATACAGGCAGTGAGTGCGCCAACGCTTCAGCAACGACAACTCCGAAACTCTCCGAGTGCGTGGGGAGCACAAACAGTTCCGCGTCGAGGAGCGCCGCTCGCTTTGCTTCTTCTGCGAGCGGTCCAAGGAACATCACTTGATCGTCCAGTCCCGCGACGGAGACAGCGCGCTCCACTACCGCACGGTGGCCGCTCTCGTCCGGGCCGGCGATCTTCAGCCGCCATCCAGCCGGCCGCACGCGCGACCACGCCTCGATCAACATCGGCAGACCCTTCACCGGATAGATACGACCGAGAAAGAGAACGGTTCGTAGCGCGTCGGGTGCCCGCTCAGGATTCAGCGAAGCGGGGTCTCCCCCCTTCTGCGGCGGGATGTCAATCCCATTCGGAACGACTATGGCACGGACACCGAGATGAAGCTGCTCGATTGTCTGAAATTCGGGCTCGCCGGTCGCGTGAAGACATTGGGCGCTGACGAGATCGCCGCGCTGGTAAAGCCGCCACGCAACCCGCTTCTTCAGTTTCTTGTGATTGATCGCCCACGGTTCGAGCATCCCTCTCGTGCTCACTACTCGCGGGACCTTCAACTCGGCGGCCAGTACAGTGAGCCTGTGGTTGTGCGGCATCCAGATGCCATTATCATGCACGACGTCCACAGCACCAAAAGCGCGCATTGCCTCGGCTGCACTTCCGCCCAGTCGGCGCACTGGCGCCGCATCGTCGAGCAATGATGTATCGGTTGCCGAGCCGTCGCTGCTCCAGAGTCCTATGTCGAGGCCAGCGTGTCCCAGTGCAGCGGCAAGTCGGGAAACCGAATAGGCAGGGCCGCCGTAGGCCGGCCTGAGGCTCGTTGCGGCAAGAAAGACTTTCATGAATGGTCAGCGCGTGACTACGGCCTGCTGCGTCAGGCCTTCAGAATCGCAACTGCAAGCGCCCATTGGCGGTACCAGGTCACCAATGGCACCGTTGTCCGCGCCTCGGCAGCCGACAAGGTGCCGCCTAGTCCATCCTTTACCCAATCCTGAAAAGGAAACCGAAAACCTTTTTTCGGCTGATTACGAACCCAGTCAGGCACTTCGGGAACTGCGTCAAGAAGGAGTTGCTTCCCAGTCCGGAGCCTGGTGCTGGCGGGAATGCCGGACAACGCGGCGAAGAGGCGTACATCTACGAACGGCACGCGGAGCTCGAGGCCATGTGCCATGCTGAACACATCGCTATCGCGAAGCAGCTGATTGCGCATGTAGCGCGTCAGTTCAAGGAAGCTCACCGCGTCGTGTGGGTTCGCGGGCAGTTCACCCACGTTCCAATCAACCAGCCCGGGAAATTTCCCAGTGAGGGAGCGGGTCAGCTCCCTTGACTCCGCTTCAGTGAAAATGCCTCGTTGGGCGTGGAACGCCGCCAGCGGGGTTCCGGGCCCCCGGAAAAAAGCTTCAAGCCGTCGCCAGCGTGATCCCGCTGGTGCGCGGGCGAGGGCGGCCGCAACAACACTTCGCGAGCGACCAAGGGCCGCGTGGGCGCGCAGGAACCGAGGCACCTGACGGAACGATCCATAGCCTGCGAACATCTCGTCCCCGCCGAGGCCCGAGAGCACGACTTTCACTCCCTCGCGTCTGGCCAGCCTGGATACACACCAAGTGTTGAATCCGTCGATAGTAGGCTGATCCATGGCCCGCATATATCCGTCAACTTCAGCCCGGCCCTCGTTCGCTGTCATCCGCCATTCGATGTGCTTCGATCCGAAATAATCCGCGCTCCGGCGGGCAATGGCAGACTCGTCATAAGCAGGGTCGTCAAAGCCAATCGAGAATGTTCTGATGTCTGCCTGCGCGCCCAGAACGTCGCGCGTCAATGCAAGCACAGCTGTTGAGTCAATTCCACCGCTGAGAAAGAGCCCCACCGGTACATCACTCACCAGGTGGCGCTGCACCGACTCGCGCAAAGCGGACCGGGTAAGCGATACCGCGTCTGCGACACTAGATGTTGTTTCGAACCGCACGTTATGCCAGCGGCGTACCGCGACGTTCCCGTCACTCCATTCGAGAGCGCAGCCAGCCGGTAGTTGAACTACTCCCTCAACGGCAGTAGCCGGCTCAGGAATGGTCCCCCAGAGCAGGAGGTCTCGCATAGCGTCGGGGCTTGTCGCAGCGTCCGGAAGCAGGGGCCGCAATGCTCGTACCTCTGATGCGAATGCGAGGCTTCCGTTGTGTTGCGTGTAATAGAGCGGCTTGATGCCAAACGCATCTCTTGCCAGAAGCGCGCGGCGCGACCGTGCATCATACCAGGCAAATGCAAACATCCCCGCCAGCCTGGGAAGAATTCGTTCTCCGTGACAAGCGAGCAGACGAAGCAGCACCTCTGTATCGGAACCACCGCTGAAATTCTCGCCACTTTCTTCCAGCTCTTTCCGCAACTCGTGGAAATTGAAAATCTCGCCATTATATACTACCCACGATTCGCCGTCATTGTGGACCGCCCCACGACAGACCATGGGCTGATATCCGGCGTCCGAGAGATCGAGAATGGCAAGTCTGGTGTGGAAGAGTGCGGCAGCCCGATCCGGCTGAAGCCACATGCCCTCGCCGTCCGGCCCGCGATGACGAATACTGTCGAGGAGCGTTTCAGGATCGCAGTTGAATTCTCTGCCGAACCATCCCGCAATTCCGCACATGATGTCTTAAGCCGGCAGCGAAACGGCCGTGCGTACTCGTTCGCGGAAGGCATCGCGCCCGAACTGATCCTTGACCATTCGATGCAGGAATTCTGGCTCGAACCAAGCCGAGGGTCCCTGTCGGCGAAGGAGAGAAACGATTCCTGCGGCTATCTGATCGATGTCCGTCGGGTCTACAAGGCGACCAAGTCGTCCGTGATCGAGCGCGTCCACCGACCCGTCAACGTTGCCGGCCAGCACCGGCGTTCCACACGCCATGGATTCGAGATACACTATTCCGAATCCTTCGCCCGTGCTCGGCATCGCGAATACATCGGCCAGCCTGTAATGTCCGGGGAGCTCCTCGTCACTGACGAACCCGCAGAAAGTCACGCGATCCCATACGCCAACCTCGCGAGCGAGCAACTCCACACGTGCCCTGTCAGGGCCGTCACCGACCAGGATAAACCGAACCGCCCCACAGGCAGCTGCAATCGCCGGCATGGCACGTATGACGCGGTCGTAACCCTTGTACGCCTCACCTGCATCGAGCCTTGCTACTGTGAGCACGACAAGCTCTCCCGGCTGAATGCCGTATCGTTCAGCCAGTTGCCCCGGTATCGAGCCAGGTTTGAACCGCAGTTCGTCAAAAGTGTTCGGCAGCAGGAAGACACGTTTCGTGTCGACTCCCGAAAGGGCCAGTACACGATTCCGCGTCCAACTGCTGACCGCATATATCCTATGTGCCGCCCTTAGAGCGGCGCGCCTAAGCATGGACAGATCATCGTGCACGTCAATACCGTGGGCAACGGCCGAGAATGGCGTTCCGGTGAGTCGCGCGGCTGCGTGTGCAACTGCCAGAAAGTTTACGTGGGTGCTGATGATGTGATCAGGCCGGTCATGAAGACAGGAGCCAAAGGTCGTGGCTGCAAAGCCCAGCGTTCGGATTGGCGACGGGACATGCCTGGTTCCCCTGAGCTCGAGCTGTTTCAGCGTTCCGGTTGTGTCGAGCTTTCCGTGAAGTCGCAGATCATGTCCGAGATCACTCAGGGCAAACGAAAGCTCCCGCGCAAACGCCGCGATCCCACCGCCGAAGTTTTCGAATGCCGGCGACCATACATGGATCTTCAAGACGCGGGGGTTCGGGTTAGCCCGCCTGATTCAGGTAGCCGGATCATACCGCTTCGCACCCGGCAGCAACCGGCGCGTCGGAACCAAAGCTCCATAGGTTGGTGACCGCCGGACGGCGTCCGGTACTCGCACGAGAATTCCGAAGCGCCGGCCAGCCTGAAACAGCGCGAACATCACAAGGAAACTCCAGAAGATGGTACCGAAGAAAAACTCGAACGAGTTTCCACGCCAGAAGACCTGGAAAAGAGATGCGAATACAAGCCCGCTCCCCATCGTGTAACCACCGAACCATCTCTCCGCGATTCTCGATATCAGAGACGCGAGCGCTCCATAGATAACTCCCGCTATCAGAATGCCAGCGACTCCTGCACTCAGATATGCATCGACAACATACTGCGGCTTCGCGGAGATCCGGCTGTCCCGCGAATAGATCTCATTGTCGTAGACGCGCTCCATCACGAGTTTCTCCGTGTTGGGCTTGCCCTGCCAGATGATCCGGGGGATAAGACTGGTCACCGCCTGCTCCGCGAGCTTCAATCCATAGAAAGGCCGCTCATCAGGAATTTTAAGGAGATACCCGACGAACAGTCCGATTTCGGAGACGCGAAGGATTGCGAATGACTCAGTGGCTTCGCCCACGTCCACCGCCCCCGTCATTACCTGGTGATACGCGAGCTTTATTGCGTCCTCCCCAGACGCGTTCCCATACCATGCGAGGGTCCTATAAGCGTTGCTGTAGGCCGGCATGACCGCCACGAAAACACTGAATGCAACTGCTCCGGCAATCAAGGTCGCGCGCCGGTAGTATGGGAATAGCGCAACGAGAAACAGGAGCATGAGTACGACTACCTCTTCCTTCCATCCGCTCAGCAAGGCGGCAAGGAGGTTCGCTCCAAACACGCCTGCATTCACCCACACCAGCGTTCCCTGGCGATGTATAAGGGAGAGCGCAAAGCTGAAGACGGAGGCAACGATCGCAATTTGTGCCAGTCTCAGCGTGAGTTCCCTGAGCGGCCCGATCAGCCCTGTGACCTGTGAAACGATGAAGAAGGCCGTCGCAAAAATGAGCAGGAGCCGGTTCGCTCCGACCCGTGCCACGGAACGGTACTGCCCGGAGTCGCTGTAGTTCATTGCAATCAGCATCCCCGTCACCACCGCCGCATGTGCCAGTACGTAGTAACTCTGCGCCTCAGCCGCGAGCGGCAAGGTTGCGGTCCAGCCCATAGAGTTTGCCCGCAGGTTGCCGCTCAACAGCGCCCGGAAATAAAAGATGGAGCTGAGCACGGTGTAGCTGGCGAAAACAATCTGCGCAAACACGATTGGCCGAAAGAACTGCAGCGAGAGCGAGCGGCCTTCAGGTAATGGTTTTACTCGGCCACTCAAGGTCATCCAGAGGATAAAGAACGAGCCGAACCACGAGACGGCGTAAGACGCGGTCGGTGTGTCCTGAAGCAGGTAGCCCAGAGCGAATGGCAGGTAAAGCAGGATGTATTTCATCGGGCAGAAAGCGGCGGTTTGACGTGTTGCCCCGCGTTGGGCGATCGTACAGTGGTAACCGGTCCAGACTCCAAGTTAACAAGTGGTGGCGAACTGGCCAATCAACCCGGCAATAACGACGACCCGGCCAGCCGTCACTTCGTCACGGAGCGAGCACGCGTTGCGTGAGCTTCGCCCGCAGCTCTGGCGACGGCGCTTACCACCGACGTATAAGCGGGGATGGACCAGTCTTCGATGAGCAACTTCGCCCGCCGGCCCATTGAGACGACATGCTCTCGCTGGCTGCCCAACCGTTCCAGCATTTTTTCCAGGTCATCCCGATCCCGGTTCCTGAAAATCAAGCCGGTCTGATTCGGGCGGATCAGGTCGATGCCGCAGCCCACCCTGTCGCTCACAATGCCCGCGCGTCCGCACGCCATCGCTTCGTTTATCGACAGCCCCCACGTCTCGCCAACGCGGGACGGAAGCACGTTGACGTCGCCCAGCCTATACACGACGGGCATTTCGCTCTGATTGCGAAAGCCGATGAAATGAACGTCCGACCGTCCTTGCGAGGCGCCTCGCAGTGAGCCCAGCAGCTCGCCTTCGCCGGCGAAGATGAGGTGCGCTCCACAATCCGGCGCAGTGCGGCGCAGCGCAAGAAATGCCGCCAGGAGAGTCGCAGGATCCTTCCTTGGAACCAGTTTGGCGGCAAAGAGGAAAACCGTATCGCCGGGCGGGATGCCAAGCTCGCTGCGCCAGGCGCCCGCCCGCGCGTCCCGCTCATCCGCCCTCGCCGAGAAGTAGTCATTGTCCACCGCGTGCGGCGCCCAGGTCAGCTGGTCGTCCCTGAGTCCGTGTGCGCGGAAGTACTCCCTGTTCCGCGTGCCGGTGTACAGAGCAATATCGACATGCCTGTAAATCCATTTCAGGAGGGCACGGCGCGCGAGTGTCCGCGGAAAGCCCGACTCATCGACAAGTGTGGAATCACCGCGAAACAAGATCGGAAGCTTGCCCCGAAAGGTTCTAAGGACCCGTAGATGAGACCGGAACGACCATCCGTAAACCAGAAGCACATCTGGCCGCCACGCGCTGAGCTGGCCTACGAGGTCGGGATTGTCTATTCCGCTGAAAGAGTGTGAACCGGGATCGCGCGAAACATTGGGTACGAAGACGTAGTCGTAACCGTCGAAAAGCGGTACGTCCCAGCTGATCGTGCGTCCGAATTCGGGATCGACAGTGTCTCGGGGCCCTTCCCATTCATAGAACACCCGGACGTCGAGCCCCGAGACAGCAGCGAGTGCACGGAAGGCCGGCGCGTTGTACTGAATTGGATGACTCGTCACGATCGCCAGTCGGAGGGTTCCCGCCCGCGGCTTTGCTTCCGTTGTCGCCCGTCGGGGCGTGTGCTCCTGGTTTCCCGCGGCGATCATCTCAGGCGACGACGCGGTCGAAGACTTCAGCCACACGCTCGGTCATCGACTCCGCAGTGTATGGACGAAACGCGATCGACGAAACCTGCCTTGTAGTTTCAAATGCACGCGTGACAAACCATCGCTCAAAGATGTCAGCGGCGATGTCCTCTTCGGTCGAACGTCCATTGAATGAAACTGTTACCCCGGCGCCGGTTCGCCGCATCACGTCGTTGGCCGAGCTTTCCTCGTGAATCACGCAGAGGAGCGGCCTTTCGGCCAGGATATATGGGTAAAGTTTGGAGGCAGTATAGCCGGCATCATCCCAGCCGAGGATCAGAACAGCATCCGCGTCTTTCAGACAACGAAGTGTCTGCAGATAGGGAATGCGGGATGGATGCTCGCGCACCGCCGACTCCATGCCCGCCTCGCGCGCAAGCGCCAGGATTTTCGGGCGGGCCAGTGCTGCCGCCGCGTAGTCTGTTCCGACAAAGTGCAGGCAGATCTCATTCTCGCCAACAACACCGGAGCGTTCCGCTTGTTTCAACGCCGCGAGTAGCCCAAGCACTGTGCGCCGGATTCCGGGCGGGGCAGTGCCGGCATAAAGCCAATGGCGCCTGTCGTCACCCCGGGGAATTATAGACTGTCGCTGTTCCGTTTCTTCCATCACTTCATAATCCCTGCTCGAACCACCGAATGGGATTACGGAAAACGAATGTGGTGAAAGGCCCGGATGACGCTTGCTGAGGTCCTTCGGGTATTGCGGCGAAACAGAAATGATGTGCGCCGCCGCTACCAGAGTATTTCGCTCCTGGCTTTCGGCCACGGATTGCGTCAGCCAGTGCTTGAACCGCCCTCCGGGTGGCGTCCTACCGGTCTCGGAATAGTGCGAATTCACCCAGGGGTCCTGCAGGTCGACCACAAAGGGAATGCCGAAGCGCCGTTTCCACCGCCGCCCCAGTGGGATGATCCCGAACTCCGTGGTCGAAAAGAAGACGAGATCGAACTGTCGTGAGCCGAGAAGGCGGTCTCCCGCGGTGCGAAGCGAACTCAGAGAGCGCAGGGTGAGGCTGCCGAATCTGAAACGCCGCGTAAGCCGCTGAGGTATCGCTGGGCACCGAATGATTTCAATGCTGTCAGGGATTGTAAGCAACAAATCCGGCTCGAGCGGAGCTTCGACGAATTCCGCCTCGACCGCCAGCACAACTGCCTTCCATCCACACGCCTCGAGAGTCGGCAACATCATTCGAACTCGCTGGTGATCGGCGGCGCTTGCCGGAGGAAAGCGCGGACAGACAATCAGGACCGTCTTCATTTTTCGAGCTGCGGGACGACGTTTACTTCCGTTACGGTTTCCCACGCCGCGAGCCTGGTGACTACCACCGTTCATATCGCGAGGTTCAGACGAAGGTGGCACGGGCATGGGAGCGAGGGGTTTTGTCGAGTGTGCGCGAGACCTCTCCGAGAAGCACCGGCGCGGACATCTCCCAGCAGAAAACACGCTCGGCGGCTTGCGCTGCCTTGCGTGCGAGCACACGAAGACGTGCCCGATCGGACAACATCGAGTTCAATGCGGCTGCGAGCTCTCGCGGACGTTCAGCCGGAAATAGTGCAACGGCGGCTCCGGCCAGACGGGCCGCTTCTCTCTGGCCTTCGGTTTCGCTCGCCAGGACGGGAATCCCCGCCAGCAGGTAGGTGGGAAGCTTGTTGGTGATCGTCAACTCCCGGCTGCGATTACAAGGTATCTCCATCGCGAGCCCCAGATCGTGCTCGGCGATTCTCGGCAGAAGATCCGCGTGCGGAATCGAAGCGTGGAAATAAATCCGGGTGCGCCATGCGTCCGGCGCGCGGGCCAGCAGCGAATACCGGTATTCCGGGGTCGATCTTCCGCGAAGATGAATTTCAAACGGCGAATCTACGTCTGGCAGCGCGTCCATCAGTGTCTCAAGACCCCGACTTGGGCCGATGACCTGCGAGAACCAGCAGATGGAAGGAAGCGAAAGATCGCGGCGGTCGCGTTTTTCTCCGTCCATAGACTTGCGCTCGTCGAGTGAAAAAGAGTTATACACGACCGTCGGAGCGCTGCACGCATATGCCAGCGTCAGAGCCTCGCTGAGGCAGACTGATGTAGTCGTTGAGAAATCCGAGCCGCGCAAAGCGTACTCCTCCCATCGCTTCAATGATTTCACAGGGTACGTGCTGACGTCAGCCGCCAGGACATCCTCTGAATACCAGTCTTCCATGTCGACGGCCACCTTCCGGCCGTGGCGGACCAGTTCTGCGCCGGCCCACACCCCTTGAGGATTGTGCACGATCGTTAAGTCAGCGGGCTTTCTCAGCGCATACCTCAGCATTTGCCGGGCGACGTACCCAAGCTGGTTCGGGTTTTCAACGCCGAATCGTGCATTCAGGCCGCGCCACGCCCGCCGGCGTGCCCGGGCGGCGAGCCACCCGAGCCGCGCCCCAGGATGCGTCGCTTCCGCATCGATGAGCTCAGTGTATTTCCAGCCTTTTCCCCTATGCAGAACCCGATCGCGTTCGCCCAGGGATGGTTCGAGCAAAGCGCCAACTACTTCGACATCATGACCGGCACCCGCAAGCGTGTCCGCCTCCTTCACGACCCGTGGGTTTGTCGACAGTTGGAGCCCGGAAAGGATCAGGATGCGAGCGCTCAAGGCTTCCTGTACCCTGCTAATGGCGCCACCAGGGCCGAAGGGGCTTCGAGCCACCTCCTCGAACGATTCCGACAGCCCGGGATTGATGAAGAATGAAGGTGTATCAACGAAGAGCCCATTACACCCCGCGCTCACGCGTTTCGGCAATCTGCCGTGCGATATCGGCGAATCTGGAAGCGCAGCCCTTCAGATCGAGCGTTTGGGTGATGAATTCCCGTGGGTTAAATGTCCCTTTCTCGACTTCCTTCAGAAAACCCGGCAGGACTTCCCAAAAGGATTGGATACCCTCAAATGTCCGGCCGCAGCGACCATCGAAATACGGCACCGACGTGACCGGCGCGAAAAAGACCCGGGGATAGTAAGAGGGATCTTTCCATGGACCTTGTCTGTCCCATGCGAGAATCGGCACGCCGGAGGACAATGCCTGAAGATACGCGAAACCCTGGGTTTCATGCTCACACAGAAATACCATGGCGGTTGCCTGCTGCAACAGCTTTCTGTATTCCTCTTCACGGTAGTGACCGTAGCGCAGAACGACGGGCTCGTACCCCGCCACTTCAATTGAGCGGATGACGGGTTCAATCAGCGCAGACTCGTACAGTTCACGCTCCCAGCGAACCTTGTCGTATACTATGATCTTCCGGTCGTGCAACGGTTGCGCGGCAGGCTTCCAGACATCTGCTTCAATGCCTGCCGGCCAAACAGTGATGGGCATGGGTCGAGGTAGATCGCGTTCGTACATGCGTGCGAACCAGTCACATGAAATCAGCAGATGCACAACGGATGAGGTTGTCCAGAAGGCATTAGCGCTTGGATGTGAATCGACGCCGGGTCCATATACGATCGGCACGCCCGCGGGCAGCCTGTCGATCACATGCGATTTCCCGATGACAAACGCGAGGATGTCGCGGCGTTTCCGAAAGAAGTCGTAGTCATTCACGTCGTACGCGACGCCGAGCTCGTCGAGTCCAAGGCACAGATTGACGAACCAGCGTTGAACCCCGCCGATCTGAGGCGCGCCGCGCACAAGTCTGCGAATAGCCCTGCGGGGGTAACGGTCGAATGGAAACCAGCGGTCGAATTCGGGTTCCGCGTAGAAGAGTTTCAGCGGAGCGTTGCTCATCAGCTCCCGGCGACCCGGATGGGCGCCTGCGTCTTCCGGGCGAGCACACCGTAGCCCATCCCTTTGGCGCCAGGATCCGCGGCCTCGATCAGCCTGCTGAGACCGTGCTTGACGATGCGCCCCGGATAGGAAGGGCTTATCGGGCGATTCGGCCAGGGCAAATGGCTGTCGAGCGTAACGTATTCCACGATCTCAAAACCGCTCACACTTAGCAGTCTTTCGATGACATGCGGCCACCCGGTAAAGACGTGGTGATTCACCTCCAGGTCGTCGCGGGTGAAGCAAGCCATTTCGTGCCGGATAAGCAAGTCGAAACGGCCTCGGCTCCAGAGCGGGTTTGGAGTAGTGAGAACGAGATGCCCCCCGGGCTGCAATGCGGCGGATACGTTCTCAAGGCATCGGCCCGGATTCCAGAGATGCTCTACCACCTCGAGCATCAACACGACGTTCGCCTGCTCTGAATCCTTCGGCGGATCCTCGAGGTTCCAGCTCCGAACTTCGGGATGCCCAGGGTTCAGATCGAACCCGATGTATCGGTGGCCGAGACTTTCGATCGCCGCTCGCAACAAGCCCGAACCGGCGCCGATATCGAAAACCAGCTGTGTCGCGCCATCTGCAAGATTTCGCGCGCAACGTTCAGCGTAGCCGAAGCGGTCGCAGTCCAGATTAGCGGTGAGTTTCACCTCAGTAACCGGGCGGAAAGCGAGTCGATCGTTCGGAGCTGTTGCGAATAAGTGTTGGCAAGGGCGAACCGGATTCTGCGCTGCCGCATTTCATCAGTGCTGAGCGCGTCAAGGGTTGATATCACGCGCTGAAAAAGCTCCGGGAGCTCCTCGTTGTGCAGGGTCTCCGGCATGCAGAGAAGGCCTTCCGGAACACCGGGGCGAACGTAGGTGGAAATATGGTTGCTCACCACTGGTCTGCCGGTACTGAGATACTCGAGCACCTTGTGATTGTTCGAGGCCAGGTTTCTCTCGCGGCGAGGATCGTAACAAACCAGGAGCACATCCATCTCGAAAATTTTTATCGCAACTTCTGAAGGCGGCGTGAGCCCATGCAGGACGACATTTTTCTGCTGCATGAGGAAGGACACAAAAGCCACCACCGCGGGGACATCCTGAGACTTCCAGTTCAGGGAAGCGTATTCGTACGGACCCCACAGATGGAACTCTATTTCTGGATTCTCCCCTACTATCCGACAGAACGCGGAGTGGTCGATATCGGGTCTCAGGAGATTGCCGACATAACCCACACGATGCGGTCGGAGCAATCGACCTTCAGTGGCTTCCGTCACGCCGGGGCTCTGCCGGCGCGCGAGTGCGGCGTACTCGCTGGACAGCCCGTGATGGACAAAGAACCGCGGTACACCGGTCGATGCGAAGTCGTCGAGGATAACGTCGGAGACCGACATAACGGCAGCTGCGCTCGCAGCGATTTGCTCCACGAAACCGGGATCGACGCGGTCTACAGCGTGAAACAAGTGGAGCTTCGCATCAAAATGCGTCAGTGTGGTAAATCTTGACGGGTCAAAGCTCCACACGACATCCAGCGGAAACTGCAGCGCGCGCTGGATGATCCGGGCCTGCAGGTTGTCAACTCTGGCGTTGGCCGCCGCCGGCAGAAAGCGGGTGCCCCGCGAAAGCTGGGAGTAGTCGACGATCCAAAGGTGAGGAGACGGCCCCCGCGAAATGCGGGGTCGGAATCCCGACTGGGAAGGTGGGTTGAGGAAGAATACTTCACTGCCGCTGTTTGCCAGCTCGACTGCGTAATGATGCTTCGAAAGCTTGAGTCCATTCCACGCCTGAGGCGATATCATCAGGATGCTGCGTCCGCTGAAAATCGAGGCGCGACCAACCGGATCGCCACCGTCGCCGGTTATGTTCGGCGATGCCACAAAAGGGATCAGTTCCAATCCCCAGTACGAGGAACGGCACTGCCCCCGGCAACGACCTCGGCGCCCGATGGAGCGGAAAAGCTCCTGATCGCCTCGATTACCGACCCCTGATCCTCCGGCAGCAGCTCGGCGTACAGGGGCAGCGACAGTATCTCGCTCTGATGGGCATGCGCTACTGGAAAATCCGCTGGAACGTGGCCGAGGTAAGAATACGCGGGGTAGAACGGCAATGCCTTCGGGTAGTTGACCACTGTTGGGATTCCAAGCGCCGTAAGGTGCGCGCGCAGGTCGTCGCGGTGTTTGCTTCTGATGACATATAGGTGAAACACATGCTCGCATTCCGGCCGGCGCGCGGGAATTGAAATTCCCGGCAGGCCCGACAGCATTGCATCGTAGCGACTGGCGAGCGCCTGTCGCTTGCGAGTCCAGTCGCGGAGGTGCTGCACCTTGACATTAAGAATCGCGGCCTGCATCCCGTCCAGCCGGCTGTTGATCCCCTCTATCAGGTGATCTCCCTTTCCGCCGTGACGCGCGAACAGCTCGGAAAACTCGGCGACGTCCGTGCGATTCGTTACCAGACAGCCCGCGTCTCCCATAGCGCCCAGATTCTTCCCCGGATAGAACGAGAACGTGGCGGCATCTCCCATCGTTCCCACAAGTCGCCCTTTATACCGGGAAAGATGTGCCTGTGCGCAGTCCTCGATTACCCACAAGCCGTGGCGATTCGCGATATCGAGGATTGGATCCATGTCTGCCGGCTGGCCGTACAGATGCACGGCGATTATTCCGCGCGTCCGTGGAGTGATGCGGCGTTCGATTTCGTTCGGATCGATACAGTAGAACTCCTCCTCAGTGTCACAGAAGACAACCCGGCCACCAGCCTGGGTCACCGTCTCGGCCGATGCGATCCAAGTGTGGGCGGTTGTGATCACTTCATCGCCACGTGCCAGCCCGAGCGCGCGGAGGGCGATGTAAATGGCATCCGTCCCGTCCGCGCACGACACGCAATGCCGGGCGGCGAGGAGCTCTGCGAAACGCTTCTCGAACTCTTCCACATGCCGGCCGCGAATAAATGCGGACTCGCGGATGACGGTAGCGATAGCCTCGTCGATCTCGCCTCGGATGGAGAGATATTGAGCGTGCAGGTTGACAAATTCCATCAAGGGCCCGTTGCAGATAGAGTCGTTCGGCGAATCAGTCGGCAAGGATTACCAGCGTAAATTCCCGGCTCGTCGATATCTCTTGTCACGACTGATCCCGCCCCGATCACCACGTTATCGCAGATCTCCACTGGGAGAACTGTAGCATTGGTTCCAACTGAAACATGATTCCCAAGCCGGGTGCGCTTCCACTTCGAGGAGTCGCCGCCCGCCGGTGCCCCGCTGGCGAACAGGTCGTTGATGAACATCGCGCCGTGGGATATGAAGCAATTGTCACCGATGGTGACGAGCTCACAGATGAATGCATGCGATTGAATACGACAGTTGCTGCCGATAATGACGCCCTTCTGAATTTCCACGAACGGTCCAACGAAGGAGTTATGGCCGATCTCGCATTCGTAGAGATTGACCGGCTCGACGACGGTCACGTGGGCACCAAACTCCACTGAACGGATCGCCGCTGTCTTAATGCGTGGCTGCACTTCGCGCCGCCGTGTAGATCTTGTCGATTATCTCAACTGTCTTGAGCCCCTCGAAACCACCGGTGGCGATCACACCGCCGCGGGTGAGGACATCGACGACGTTTTCGTACACCAGGTCATGATTCGACATCGAGCCCTGGTAATGGCCGTAGGAGTTGGCGGGATTGCCCGGCGGTAAATCGGTTATCGCAGCTCCCTCGATACGCTGGTACTCGAGCTCATTCAGGTACTGCCCACCGATCTTAACGGTGCCTTTCTCTGCGAAAATCGTGAGCGAGCCTTCCATGTTCCGTTCGTAGGAATTGATGGTGAAGTTGATCGATCCGAGAATCCCGCTGTGAAAGCGCAGCGCTACGACGCCGGTATCCTCAAACTCCACTATTCCCTGGTGGCCGAAATTGTCGACCATCGCAAGGGC
Source organism: Gemmatimonadaceae bacterium (assembly GCA_037721215.1). Lineage (NCBI taxonomy): Bacteria > Pseudomonadati > Gemmatimonadota > Gemmatimonadia > Gemmatimonadales > Gemmatimonadaceae > Gemmatimonadaceae bacterium. Next base: position 75,894 of record JBBJNV010000017.1, on the reverse strand, counting down.
TTGCTTCACGTCGCCAACCATCCAGTAAAGCAGATCTATGAAATGGCTGAACTGAGTATAGAGTGAGCCTCCGTCGAGCAAATTTGTGCCTTTCCACGTGTCCTGGTAATAATCGGCATTGCGATTCCAGAAGCAGTTGAGCTGCACGCTGTACACCCGGCCGAGCCGGCCTCCATCAAGCAGTTCCTTGACAGCGGCAACCGGCGGGTTGAACCGATTCTGTTTCACGATAAAAAGCCGTCGGTTCGCGCGTTCCGCGGCCTGAATCATCGTTCCACAGTCCGCAACGGAGATGGCCATCGGCTTCTCGCACAGTACGTGTCTGCCGGCTTTCAGCGCGGCAACCGTATGCATGGCGTGCAGACCATTTGGCGTGCAGACGGCGACGACGTCCACCTCCTTCTCGCCCGCGAGCATCTCGTCGAGACTGCGATAGGGTCGCGCGCCGTATTTCCCGGCGAGTGAATCCGCCCGGTCGAACTGAACGTCGCATGCGCCGATGAGCCGACCCACGTTGGCGATGTGTTCCGCATGGCGCGCAGCAATTCGCCCGCACCCAACGATTGCAAATGAGAGATCGGACCGCGCACGCGGATTTTGTTTTTCGTCAGACATTTGATCCGGCGCTGAGTGGGATGAAAAGCTGCTCGTTCAAGACAGCGACGCTCGGAAAGTTAACAAGGACAGCCCGATGTACGCCCTGAAACTCGAAAATGCTTCCTGCAGCCACGGCTGAAGCCTCTGCGTCACGCGTCGCGGCCAGGAAGTCGCCGACATTGCGCGCACCCCCGCAAGCGACCACTGGTACCGGCACTGCCGAAGCAGCGAACTGAACTGGTTGGACTGAGCTCACCAGGTCCACGAGAAACTGCCCTTGCCCCCGCGATGTGAACGAATGCAGAGGGATTCTTTTGCCACCGTCATCCCCTACGAAGCCACGGCCCTCCAGCAGTTCGGCTAAAGCCGAGCCGCCGATCATTCTGTCAGTCCTCGCATAGGCGGTCCAGCCGCTATTCTCGTCTGCATATGGCCAGGCCAATGATTGACAGGAAAGCTATCATCGCCGGCTATCGGGTATTGCCGATTTCAGAATCTCGGCGGCGCCGCGGAAGGGGCGCAGCATGGGATACGCATCGTATACAGATTGCTCGGCGGCAAAATCGGTATGCGGACGCGGTGGACGGCTCATCAGTTCTGCAAACTCTGCCTCGGTCAGCTCCAGCTTCTTCAGCACGAACTCGTGATCCAAAGCGAGTGTATCGGCAGGGTAGATCGGTTCAGCCAACTCAGCGAGTGCCTGTTGTTTCGTGATCTGACCGGCAAAGATCAGATTCGAAAGGTGCGCTTTTCGCTTGTCGATCCCGAATTTTGTCGGAAGGATGTAGCCTTGGTAAAACCGCGTGAAGATCGACTCGTAGTGCTTGCCTCCGTAGTCACGCCAGCCCAGTTGCTCGGCGATCCGTCGCTTGACCCGGGCCTTGTCGTAATCCACGTAATTTAAAATCGAATGGCTGCGGATTCCCCGCATTAAGTGGTAATACTTCTTGACCTTGAGATCCATGAACGGGTATGTCTTGAGCGGGACTGTCCCGAATTCCTTATGAATCGCGCGAATATTGACGTGATCCGTCTTCTTGTATATCCAGTGTGGCGGCAGCACGTGCTCTGTTACCACGTTGGTACCGCTGAGAATCGCACGGATTCCATGCCGGGCAGCGGTGCGGTACAAGGTCGCAAAGATGGCGTGGTCTGTGACGACCTCGATGTCCACGACTGACGCTTTCAGATACGCCCGCTGAAGATCTCTGAATTCTTCCCAGTTAATCACGAACGTCTCGAGGTCGAAACCAAGACGGCTGACGATATTCTCGATATTCTGCACTGCCAGTTCGGAGTTCCAGCCGTTGTCGAAATGCACGGCTAGAGGACGCAGGCCCAGCTCCTTTGCGATGCAGGCAACGTAAGTGCTGTCTACTCCCCCACTCAGCCCCATGATGCTGTCGTACGGCCTTCCCTTCCCCGCAGCTTTGATGTCGTCGGCAAGCCGCTCGAGCTCCCGCCGCCCGGCTTCGCCTGAATGGACATACTGCTTCTCTGCCGCGATATACTCGTGGTAGTAATGACAGCGTCCCTGAGAGTCGAAGCGCATGTCCGGATCGTCACGAGTATCCAGAACGCAGACGCTGCACTGCCGGTAGGCCGGATGGTTTGCGGAACCACCGGCAAAGCTGTCGGTGTGGGGCACAGGACGCGGTTCAACCATGAGTGGCCAGTGCTCTGGCATAAAAGTCTTTGAGCTGATGCACGATCTGCTGCGGTCCAAAACGCTGCATCGTTCTCTCACTAAGGTCATTGTTGTGAAATCGTGAGCGTTCGCTCACGAGTTGCTGCATGCTTGCGGCAAGTGCGGGAGCATCATCAGACGCGACCAGAAAGCCATCACCCGGCGTAATGATGCAGCGGGGACCCCCGCAGTCGGTCGAGACGACCGGCTTGCCTCGCGCCATTGCCTCAATGAGAACGACACCGAATGTCTCGTAAAGACTCGACACGACGAAGGCATCACATCGATCGATGGCGTCGGCGACTGAACTGCGAGACAGGCGGCCGATAAAATCTACCTGATCCACGATTTTCAACTCACGTGCGAGTTCCTTGAGCGAATCCAGCAGATCACCCGACCCCCCGATTCGCAGTCTGACATCCCCCCGACTCCCAAACGCGAGCGCGAAAGCCCGAAGGAGCAATGAGTGGTTCTTGATCGGAATCATTTCTGCGATAGAGAGAAACGTGAACGACGCGGGATTGCCTGCCGCGGCGTTCAGAGGTGCCTCTGCAATCGACGGATCGACCATGTTGGGAATCCATTCCATCGCTGAGGTATCGATATCCAGCGCACGGCCGAAATCTTCGCGCAGCGATGGACTCACGAACGCCACCCCCGCTGCCGCGCGCACGACTTCGCGCAAAGCAGGATATCGGGACCGGGGAATCAACCCGCGCGCGAAGTAACTGCTGTGTTCCGTGAGGACAAATGGAATCCCCGTTTGCAGCGACAGGCGGTGCGCAAGGAGGCCCGCGTGGTTTGCATTGTGGGCGTGAAGAATATCGGGCCGGCCGAACCGGCGACAGTAATGGTCGAATGCGATGAGGCCGGCGCGAATCCAGCCGAAGTGGTCGGTACGGGGAGACGGCGGTGCGTAGTAGAACCCCTCGATACGGACTACCGGAATGCCGCCGACCTGATCAGTCGTGACGAATCGGCCGGGTCGGAACAGCTTGTCAAAGCCCAGGCCGGCAATCGCCCGGAGCGGCTGACTGTCGAGCGCGTTCCGAACAGGTTTGCCTAGAATGCGCATTGCACCTGCCCGCACGACCATGGGAATCGAGAGTGCCTGACTTATCGAAAGCGCCCCTGTCCTGAACCCGGCGGCGTGCAGCGCCGAGACCTGATGGTACTGAAAGATTCCCGCGAGATGGCTCGACTTGGGGACAAATTCCTCCGACGGCACGATGAGGACATGTGGCAGTCGAGCGCCGGTGTGGGCGTTCGAGCCAGGGTTGGTTGAAACACGCGCCTCCGTCAGACTCGTTGGCAAACGAGAATTTCGGTGGAGGGACCGCGCGTTATGAGCCGCGTCGCGGCAAGCTCAACCGGATAAAGAAGCCGGCCGGCCATTCTTCCCCATGCCTCGCTCCGGCCCGCAATCCCGTATATGCTGGAAAACCAGCGACGCAGTACACGACTTCGTGAGCGGACGGGGTCGTTCATCAGCACAAACATCGGCGTTCGCCGCCGCACGGTAAATCCGCAGCTTCTCAAAGCCGCCAGAATGTCCGATTCTGTTCTCGACACATAGTGCGAGATGCGAGACTCACGTTCAACAAGATTGTCGGAGTAAAGAAACCAGCCTCCGGGAACGACGAGTGCCGCAATGCGCTCGATTGCTCGCCGATAATCGTCGTCGTCCACGATATGGAACAACACATCAAAGGCAGAAATGACATCGAACTGCTCGCCGCGCAGTTCATCGGATGCTGGTGATCCAATGTCGAGGCGAATGAAGCGTGCTCCGGGAAACCGAACGGCGAGTCGATCTACCGCCACCTGAGTGATGTCGCATCCAGTGATGTCGGCGGCACCCCAGTCCTGCCATTCCTGCACATACACGCCAGTGCCCGATCCGACGTCGAGAACCCGTGTCATTGACGGAGCAAGCGGAAGGCGGCGCAACTGCCTCTGAAAAACCCGGCGCCGCACGGCGTAAAGATATGAGTTGTACGCTGTCGACAACCCGATATCCCCTACTCCGCGCTCGTCGTAATTCGCCTTGAGTCGATCTTCCCAGTACGATCCCGGTTCAAAGGCTGCCATCAGTCGTCGGCCCTCTGCCTGGCGTTCACCAGCGCAACACTCGCCTGCTCGGCCATAACGGTGATTACTCCGGACGTGCAGTCTCGTACGCAAGCAGCAACAGCGACCGGACTGAGAACTTCGTTGTAGTAGCTCAATACGTTCTGACGCATTTCTACGATGCGGTCTTCATGCATGCCGAGCGCCCTGTCAACTACCATTCGAGGTGATCGAGACCTTTGTATACGAGACAGTTGACCCCGTCACGCAGGGACGCGCAAGGAACGCCGCATACTTTAATATCGGCACTGAACCCACCGACGTGCACTGAGTATGCTTTCGTCGGACAGATAAATATGCTGTGCGACATAGCTCAGGTTCTGCTGCCAGCGTCGCCGGTTCCCGGCCGTGACTGGCGTGTCGTCAACCAGCAGGTTTCCCCGGTCCGGTTCCAGCAGACCGAGCATAATATCTACAAGAGTGGTCTTGCCTGACCCCGTGGGGCCAACGAAAGCAACGGTGCAGTTCGCGGGAATGGTCAGGCTCAGGTTCTCAAATAACGGTTGCCCGCTCCCCGGATATCTGAACGAGATGTCACGTAGCTGAATGCTGCGGCACAGCTCGAGGCTCTTCGTGTCCGCGCGGACCGGCGTGACCTGAGTTGGCGCCCGATCATCCTGGCTGGCGTGACCGTGATTTAGCTCGCTGTAGACCCTGTTCAGCACGGGCTCATTGAACGTGTCTGCGAAACCGAGGAATGCGCAAGCTGAAAGGCCGGCCTGATCCGGAGGATCGCGTAACCGTAGAGGCCAAGAAGGGGCAATACCTGTGCAAGACTCTGCTCGCTGCAAGCATGTAGAGCACGACGCCAAGCAGCCCACCGAGTGCGATCGTCTCCATCGTGTAGTTGGGAATGAGCGAAAGAACCGACTGCGTTCCTACGGATTTGGCCATCTTCAGATTTGGCCCTTTGAAGCGCTCCAGGAATATGCGTTCCAGGTTGAGCAGTTTATTTCCTTGATGGCCCCGGATGCTTCAGACAGGGCACGAAACCGAGCCGCGTTCGCTTCAGCCTTAACTGTTCCCACGGTCCGAAGACGACACCGCACGACCCAGTAAATCGCAAGGTAAATTCCGCCCAGTCCCACGAACACAATCAGAGATAACATCGGATCCAGCTTGAACAGAACCGAAACGAAAACACAGCCGCTTTCAACGCCAGTCCTCCGGCAAAATCCAGTCGGGGCGAGCGGGTCCACCAGTCTGAATCCAGGGGCGCAAACCATCGCGGGAAGGGAATGCAAAGTCTCGGGATAGAAAAATAGATGTCGAATTCAGTCCGCCTGTCACTGGAGTAAAACCGGTAAAATCCACTTGGATCAAGTCCCCGGTTGTCGCGATGTGAGCGCAGATTCCGGGGTTCCCCCATGAATTATCGACAATAATCATCCCACCCGCCGCGAGATGCTTGGTCGCAACAAGCGCGCAATCCCAGCGGAAGGCGCCATCAATCACTATTACGTCGCAATCTTTAACCGAGTCAATTACCCCCACATAACCAGGCGCTTCGGTCTGCAGATGGATACGCGCTCCCTGGGGAAGCTTCGCTTGTACTTCCCGATACCAATCCTCGTTATCCTCGACGGCGGTGACTTCACTTGCACGCCGCGCCCAGAAGAGAGTGGAATTGCCAGAGCCCCACTCGAACACTCGCTTGGTGCTGAAATCGAATTGATTCAGGAATTCTACGGCCGGATAGGTGAACCATGGAATCGGGTCGCCGAGGGCGTCTATCGACTCAGAGCGGAATGCACTGCGAGCTTGACCTAACCTGAACTGCGAGACAAGGAACTGCTTACCGACTGTCCGGATTAGCCGCATCAGTGATCGGTGGGTAGGCTTTTTCATGCTTGGCTGGGTGAATTTCTTAGGGGAGAGTTCCAAGCCTCGTTGAAACTCGGGCGGCGGCTTTGATTGACCTTGTCAGGCCACGCGTTTTGCGGATATGATGATGTTGGTCACGACCGCTTGCTAAAGCAAGGGCAGGTGACCGTACCCTCTCTCTCTCTCGGACCGTCAGTCGCTGCCATCGTCGCAATCCCGGAATGACCGAATATGTCGCATGGGCGGAACACGTCGCGCCTACTGGTTCCCTCCTCGTACATCGCTATTTTTAAGCCCACGCGATCAGCCGGCGGCAGCCTGACGCGAATGTACACCGCTGCGGCGCGCGCGCCGGCAACCGTAACCGCAAAAAACTCCACCGACACGTGACTTACATCCTTGGCCTGAATGCCTACCACGCCGACGGCTCCGCTGTGCTCCTTCGCGACGGCGAGCTCGTGGTCGCGGTGGAAGAAGAGCGGTTTCGGCGCATCAAGCACTGGGCGGGCTTCCCTTCCCAGGCCATCGCACGCTGCCTCGAAATAGGCGGAATCGAAGGAAAGGACATCGAGCATGTCGCCATCGGCCGCGATCCGAAAGCCAACCTGCTCAGGAAAGCCGCATTTGCGATTTCGAACCGCATGAAGGTCTCGAACATCGTCAACCGAACCCGCAACCTGCGAAAAGTGAACGACGTTCGGGAGCCGCTCGGCGCCGCGCTCTCCGTACCAGCCGCAGATCTGCCGCGGATTCACTTCGTCGAGCACCATCCCGCACACCATGCGAGCGCCTTCTTCGTGTCCCCTTTTGAAGATGCGGCGATATGCTCAATAGACGGCTTCGGCGACTACGTCAGCACGTCCACCTCGGTCGGCACCGGCAACCGAATCGCAATGCTTTCGAAGGTATCATATCCCCACTCCCTCGGAGTCCTGTACACAGCGGTAACGCAGTACCTCGGCTTTCCTCACTATGGGGACGAATTCAAGGTGATGGGACTCGCTCCGTACGGTTCCCCGGATTTCACGGCTGAGCTTCGTCAACTGGTGACGCTCAAACCGGACGGAATGTTCGAGCTCACGCGGAAATATTTCAGGCACTGGGACGAAGGGGTTGAAATGGAATGGGAAGGCGGTTTGCCGACAACCGGCCGTCTTTTCACTCCTGAACTCGAACGGGTGCTTGGGCCTGCACGGGCCGCTGGAGAGCCGTTGACCACCCAGCACGAAAACCTTGCCCGGTCACTCCAGGCGGTTTATGAAGAATGCGCATTCCACGTTTTGAACGACCTGTGGGAGAGAACGAAAAACCCCCGACTGTGCCTTGCCGGAGGATGCGCAATGAACAGCGTGGCGAACGGCAAGGTGCGGGAGAAAACCCCGTTTCGCGACGTTTACATCCAGCCTGCTGCTGGTGACAGCGGAACGGCGCTCGGCGCCGCATTCCACGTGTGGCACCAGACACTCGGCAAACCCCGGCGATTCGTCATGGAGCACGGATACTGGGGAACCGAATATCCGGACGCCGATGTTACCGCCATCGTCGACGCGCGGACGGACGCGGAGTGGACCTACAACTGGGAGCGCCACGACGGCGAGGAGTCACTGTGCCGCGCCACGGCGAAGCTGATCGCTGACGGGAACGTCGTCGGCTGGTATCAGGGGCGAATGGAGTGGGGTGCGCGCGCGCTCGGAAATCGCAGCATCCTGGCCGACGCCCGGCGCGCCGATATGCGAGACCTGATCAACGCCAAGATCAAGTTCCGGGAGAAGTTCCGGCCGTTCGCCCCGTCAATACTCGAAGAAGCAATGGATGACTACTTCGTCGGGGCGGCGGCCGACCCTTTCATGCAGCAGGTCTACCCAGTCCGTGTCGACAAACGAGCAGTCCTGCCGGCAATCACCCACGCCGACGGCAGTGGGCGGCTTCAAACAGTCAGCGAACGCACAAATGCCCGGTATTACCGCCTGATCAAGGCGTTTGAAGGCCTGACGGGCGTACCTGTGCTGCTCAATACGAGCTTCAACGAAAACGAGCCGATTGTCGACACTCCAGAGCAGGCGCTGGATTGCTTCCTGCGTACACGAATGGATGTGATCGTGGTAAATAACACCATCATCCAGCGGGTCGCGGCGGGAAACGGATGACTGGACTCCCGTTGCGCCTATCCATAGCTTAAATATTCGTTCCGTAAACGGCCCGCTCACGCGGGAACGATCAGACCACTACAACTGAGAATGCAAATCTTTCGAAAGCTTTTTGCCGCCGTCGCGATACTCATCGCGCCGAACGCCCTTTTCGGACAGGCAACGCCGGTCAGCGACTTTCGTTCGCTGATCCTCAACCCCGGCGACCAGGTTCGCATCGTCGTATGGCGGAATCTGGAACTTACCGGGGATTTCATGATTGCCGGTAACGGAACCATCACCCATCCGCTGTACCGCGAAATTCAGGTGACCGGACTTCCGATCACAACCGTCGAAGAGCGGCTCAGGACGTTTCTTACGCGCTATATCGCCAATCCGCAATTCATCGTCCTGCCGCTGGTGAAAATTATCGTCGGCGGAGAGGTGCGTGCGCCCAATGTCTACAGCGTGCCTCCGGAAACGACTATCGCGCAGGCGATTATCCTTGCGGGGGGGCCGACGGAACGAGGCCGCCTCGATCGTGTACGAATTCTCCGCGATGGGCAGGAAATTCCGGTCGACCTTACGGAGGCCAACTCGGATGTGGCCACCCTTCAGATCCGATCGAACGACCAGATTCTGATTACGCGGCAGCGCAATACATTTCGCGATATCGTGGCGCCGGCGTTGACCGCGGTCGGCGCGGTTGCCGGTCTGGTCAACATCATAATCAGCAGCACCAGGTAGCCAGACGTGCGTGATCTCGTTCCCTACAGTGGCCGCGGTAATGTGAACGGACCAGAGCCCGAGCTGAAAGGAGGGTTCGATGCCCCTGAGGCTGCCTCAACCGAGTCTGTTGGCATTCGAGAGTACGTTGGAATGGTCCGGAGGCACATCTGGGTCTTCCTGGGGATTGTTGCCATTGTTGTCGCATACACCGTCAATTCCGTCCTGAAGGAGCCGCCCCGCTACCGTGCGGTGTCGACAGTCAGGCTTGTCGACTCCCGCAGGGCAATGACCGGAGGCATGGACGGTGGCGGGATGGATATGCAAGTCAGCCGTCAGTCCGACATTCTGGAATCCCAGATACAGATTCTTCAGAGCCGGGCCGTCGGCGCGGCGGCCGTCGATCTCAAGGGTCTTCGGCTTGTGCCAGTGACGGGGAGCATGTTCCCTGACGAAATCTCGGAGGCCAAGGTTGCGGACACCGTAAGTGTCGACTCGCTTGCACTGGTCTATGGCGCTCTGATGGTCACAGCACGAACCCCTCGCAGTCAGGTCACTGCGAGCTATGGCGCTCCGGCGGAGCTCGATGGGATCAGCATTACGGTCGCCAAGCCTCCCCCGGTGTCTGCCTCTACATTCGAGATCATATCGCGCGAGAACGCTATCGGGCGAGTGATCGGGTCACTGGAGCCCTACGCCAGACCCAAAACTGACATCCTCGATCTGGCGTATACGGGGTCCGATCCCTACGAGGTAAGGCGGATCGCGAACGCTGTCGCTGAAGCTTCTCAGGCTCACGACGCCGCCGGCGCCCAACAGGATGCCCGCCGCCGCCGTGGTTTTCTCGAAGGCCAGTTGCGGGAGACTGATGCCATGCTGGAACGGGCTTCGAGAGCCTACAGCGGCTTTCGCAGCGGCCGGCAGGTCTTCAGCTCGACGCTGAAAGCAGGCGCACAGGAGGCCGGCCTCGTCGACATCGACATGCGTCGCGCTGAGCTGGACGCGGAGAAGAGCACCTACGAGCGGCTGCTTGCGCAAGGCAGAACGTCGGGCGAGAAAGTTGGCTCGAGTTTGCGTGTCCTGGTTTCGTCACCAGGAATCGCAAGCAATCCGGTAGTCACCCAGCTTTACGGCCAGCTGACGGATTACGAAAAGAAACGGGACGATCTCATAAGCGCGGGAGCGGCGCAGTCCAATCCCGATGTTGTCACCCTTAACGAGCTGATTCCGGAGACGAGTACTCAAATTCTCGATGCAGTTCGCAGCCAGATTCAGTCGCTGGGGTCACGGATCGAAGCCCTCGACCGGCTGAGGTCGTCTGGTGCATCTCAGATCGCAGCCGCACCCGCGGCTGAAACTGAGGAATTGCAACTCCTCCAGCAGGTTCAGACTGTTCAGAAGCGAGTGGATCAGCTACAGGAAGAGCTTCAAAAAGCGAAAATGACGGAGGCCGTTGAAGCCGGTCAGATTGAAATCGTCGATCTCGTTGAAAAGCCGGGGAACGAAATTCCCAACGGCAGCTCGCGCAGGCTGGCACTCGGCGTCCTAATTGGGACAATTCTGGGGATCGCCGCCACGATGGTCCTCGAATCAATGAACGATTCAATCCGTCGCCGGAGCGATATCGAGAAGATTCTCAAGGTCCCTGGCCTCGCGGTAATTCCCCGGCTGGCGACATCGGCCAACGGCTCGCGCAACTTCGTCCAGCGGGCACTTCCCTCCCGGAGCAGCAAGGGCCGGGGCGCGCCTACCGGGGGCCTTGAAGAGCTGGTCACAATTACTGACGTTCGTTCCTCTGCAGCGGAATCCTACAGGACGCTGCGCACGAACCTCATGTTCTCCCAAGCTGTGCGGGCCCTTCGAACCCTTGTGGTGACCAGTGCTTCGCCCGGCGAAGGCAAGACGACGACTGCTGCGAATCTGGCGGTGTCTTTTGCCCAGCAGGGAATGCGTGTGCTCCTGGTCGACTGCGATCTCCGGCGTGCACGTCTGCACAAGCTTTTCGATATGTCACGCGAGCCCGGGCTCACCGATCTGGTCATAGGGCTCAGCGACGCAGATGCGGTGTGCCGCCAAACTTCGGTGACTGGACTTTATCTGCTGCCTGCCGGACCGTTGCCTCCGAATCCCGCAGAGTTGCTAGGCAGCGAAGGAATGCGTCGCACGCTGGAGACACTTGCCGAGGCGTACGATCTCATTGTCGTGGATACGCCGCCGCTGCTTGCGGCATCTGATGCGGCAATCCTTGCGACGATAGCCGATGGTGTCATTATCGTACTTCGTGCCGGCGCCACAGAAACGTCCGCGGCTGAGCAGTCGATGCAGCAGCTCAATGCCGTCGGAGCGCGGGTAGTCGGAGCAGTGTTGAACGATCCTGACGCCCAGGTGCCGCGCTATGGTGCGTACTACCGCTATGACTACGCGGGGTCGGAGGGTTAGTCAGCGCTAACCGAAGGGGGCACGGCTGAGCTCAGGAACTCAGATGCCCATTCGCCTTTTCACGAATGACCGTTTCCTGGCCGCGGGCTTTGCTACCACGTCCAGACTATGCCCAGCTGGCGCCACTATCCACTTCTCGAGAGCGGGCGCAAGTATCTTCGCGGCTCTCTCGGCACCGTAGGGCCTGACGTGGTGCTCCGCACTGCACCATATCGCCAATACTGACGTTGGCGCCGACCTCTGGGGTAGTCCGGTACGCAGCGGATACTCAAGCTTCCACGCCCACTCCTCGGCTGGCAACTCGTAATCGCTCTCCGGCATCTGCGAATTGATGAGTCTCATGTGCAGGAAACCAAATCGGACCGCGGTCGCGGAGAGGATCGACTGAATGGTATCCAGGCCGCCGGCATTCTGGATCTGGATATTTGCATCCAGCGCCACAATCTGATCGCTGATTACCCGGCGCACACGGGATGGCGCAGACAGCAGCACTTCACCCGCCACCATGAACTCGTGGTATGAAAGGAGATTCGTTCCGTATATCACCATTACGCTGAAGCCTGCAAGACCGAGGAGGGCGATAGAGGCGGCAACGAAGGGCGCTGTCAGGGCGATCAGCAGGCCGAAAACTCCCATGGCAGCCGCCAGGCCCCACAGCACCATCGCAGTGCGCTCCTGCGACAGCCCCAGCGCCAGCAGGCGGTGGTGGATGTGCCTCGCATCCGCTCCTGACAGTGGCACGTTGCGGAGCCATCGCCTGATCATCGCCACCAACGTGTCCAACAGCGGAACAAAAAGGGTCAGAAGCGGAACGACAGCGAGAACCGACGGGCCCGGTACCTGCGCCGCTTTCAGGGAGAGAACAGACAGCAGGAAGCCCACGCTCAGACTGCCGGAGTCTCCGAGAAAAACGCGGGCGGTGGGAAAATTATACCGCAGAAAGCCAAGCATCGCGCCGGCGATAGCCAGCGATGGAACCAGCGCGATAGTGTTGCCGAGCGCAACACTGACGATCACCAGCGTGCTGCATGCCACGATCGCGATTCCACCGGCAAGGCCATTAAGACCGTCGATCAGATTGTAAGCGTTCGTGACCCCGACTATCCAGACTACGACGAGCGGGTACGCGAGAATGCCGACGCTGACACCTACGCCGTAGCCCAACGTAAGATTCTCGATTCGGACGCCACCGTAGACCGCGATTCCCGCGGCAACCAGCTGTGCGACAAGCTTTGTCCTGGGCGACAGAGTGCGAATGTCATCCAGGGCTCCGATGAAAAACAGCAGCGCCGCCCCCGCGACAATTCCCACCAGATAGCGAGCATCGGCACCGGACAGACCAACCGGGAAAAGCGTATCGCCAGCAATGCCAAGGACCAGCGCAGAGGCGAGAGACGCACCGGCAAACACCGCCACGCCTCCGAATCTCGGCACCGGAAGCGCGTGGAGCCGCCGCCCGCCGTCGGGGGAGTCATAAAGGCTCAGCGCAGCCGCCCCACGAATCACCAGCGGGGTCACAAGCGAGCTGACGAGCAGCGCTAAAACGAAAACCAGGACGAGCCAGATCAGAATCATTCGGCGTAGGTGTCACAGGAAACGCTGCCGGCCCGTGGCAGCAATCGCGGTATCACGCGACGAAGACATTGTAAAGCTATTAACCGGGAGCATACATTGGCGTAACAGATCCGTGACCGCAAGCCGCTGAACAACTTTTGTTTACGCCCCATCCGTCACCAGTGCTCCTGCCCGTCTCAGCCGTCCCGCCAGCGCCTCGCCCAGCCGCGCGCGAATCACGAGCTCCGCTCCTTCATGAGTCTGCTCGACTACTTCGGCTTCGCGATGAACTTCGGCCAGCATCTTCCCGTCAGAGAGCGGGAGTCGGATTTCGGCTACTGGCCGTCTCAATCTCGCTGTCGCCAGAAGTGTTCGCAGCAATGGGTCGAGTCCCCCTTCAACCGTTGCAGAGACGAAAACCGAGCCCGGCATCAGTCGCGATAGCCTCTCCTGGACGGCACCAACGTCATGTTGAGGCACGCGGTCCATCTTGTTGAACACATGCAGCACCGGGGTCGCTCGGGCCCCGAGCTCCGCGAGAACTTCATCAACCACTGCCCGTTGTTCTTCCCATTGAGGATGACTGACGTCGATAACGTGAAGCAACAGATCGGCCTCGGCCACTTCCTCGAGGGTGGCGCGAAACGACGCCACCAGATTGTGAGGCAGTTTTCGGATAAACCCGACTGTATCGGTCAACAGAAGCGAGGTGTTCTCCGCGAGAAATATCTCCCGCGTCAGCGGATCGAGGGTTGCGAATAGCCGGTCCTCAATGAAAACCGCCTCGGCCCCTGAGAGTCCCTTCAGAACCGATGACTTGCCGGCGTTGGTGTATCCAACGAGCGACGCCCGGAACTGGTTCCGTCGCGACGTCCTCTGAGTGACACGCGACTTGTGAACCTCGCCGAGGCGATGCTTCAGCAGCTTGATCCGATTGTTTATGAGACGGCGGTCCGTCTCGAGCTGAGTTTCACCCGGACCGCGAACGCCGATTCCGCCACGGAATTTTTCGAGATGGCTCCACATCCGCATCAGCCGCGGGAGCATGTACTGAAGCTGAGCCAGCTCAACCTGCATTTTCGCCTCGCTCGATCGCGCGCGAGTCGCAAAAATGTCGAGGATCAGTTCGGCGCGATCCATCACCCGCTTCCCTGTGGCGTCCTCGACGTTCTTGCCCTGAGCCGGAGTCAACTCGTCGTCAAAAATCACAAGCGACGCATCTGTGTCAATGATGAGTTGCTGCAGCTCCTCCACCTTACCCTTACCGAGATAGGTGGCTGGATTGGGTCGATCAACCTGCTGCGTCAGCTGGCCGACGACGATTCCGCCCGCGGTGTCCACCAGTTCCCCCAGTTCTTCGAGGTGCTCGGTCATCACCTGCCCGCGCGTGGGCGCGGGTGAGCCCCCCGAGGGACTTTGCTGGGCGTCGCGGCCAGCCGATCGCTTCAGCTGCACCCCGACGAGCAGCGCTCGCTCGACGGGGGCAGTCAGGCTGATGAGGTCTCGCGTAACGATTACCTGCTCTGAGAAGTATTGCCGAAGCTGGAGAAGCGGCCCCGCTGGTCGTACGGGTGGGTAAAACTGCCAAGCGGAGTGTCGACAGTGACATCGCCGATCACGCGGTAGTTCACGCTCCCGCTGCTGAGCAGTTGGCGGCCAGCGGCACCAAGGCCCGAATAACTGAAGTCAACTGGAATCGTAACCATGGTGGAGTCGCCGTCACGGACGCGGAAGGCGCGATCGAGCTGACCGTTCCCGAGCTGTTTCTCGTCTACCATCAGGCGATAGGTCAGTCGCGTCGCGTTGAGGTCGAACCCGTTCGGATTGTACACGTTGAGAACAACGTCGAGTGCTCCGCCAGTCAATCCAAGACCCCGAATATTGACGCTGCCAAACCGCACCAGAGGCTCCCTGAATACACCTCGGCCGAGAGTAGAACAACCTCCGACGACCAGCGCCGCCATTAGCGCAAACACCATTCTTCTTTTCATCGCTTCTCCTTTTCCTGTTCGTTTGGCACAGGGCGGTTACCATTCGGAACGCCGTTGGCCACACGGGCCCTGATATCCGCCCACCACGCGAGCCGCTTTGCTATGTCCTTTTCGAAACCGAACGGCCCCGGCTCGTAAAACACCGAACCCTTCAGCCGGTCTGGCAGATACTCCTGCGGAACGTAGGCATCGGCTACCCCGTGCGCGTACTGGTACCCCTCACCATAGCCCAGTTCCTTCATCAATCCAGTAGGAGCGTTCCGGATATGCATGGGAACGGGCTCACCCGGCCATTGCCGAGCCGCGTCGAGCGCTGCATTCAGCGCTTTGTATGCGGAATTGGACTTTGGAGCCGTAGCCAGATAAATGATCATTTCCGCCAGCGGCAGATAGCCTTCCGGCGGGCCCAGCATGTGATACGCGTCGCGAGCGGCGACAGCTATCTGTAGCGCGTTTGGATCGGAAAGACCGACGTCTTCCGCCGCCATCGCGATGGCTCGCCGGAAGATCGTCATCGGATCCTCTCCTCCCTCTATCATCCTTGCCATCCAGTACAGCGCTCCGTTGGGATCGCTGCCCCGAAGCGACTTGTGAAGCGCCGACAGCATGTTGAAATGCGTCTCGCCGCTCTTGTCATTGTGCGCAAAACGTTTCTGCATCGCGTCTCGCGCTACCGCCGCTGTGATGCGTCCGTTGCTTCCAGCCTGCACTGAAGCCGCTTCAAGCACGGTGAGAGCCCGGCGGGCGTCGCCATCTGCTTCCGCAGCGATGATCTCCAGGCCATCCGCGTCAATATTCAGGGAAAGATGACCGAGGCCTCGTTCCGCGTCGGCGACGGCGCGTTCCACTAGAGCCTTGATCTCGCCGGCATCGATCGGCTGCAGCACGAACACGCGCATTCGCGACAGGAGAGCGCTGTTGACTTCGAATGACGGATTCTCGGTTGTCGCGCCAATGAGAGTGATGGTTCCACTTTCCACGTGCGGCAGGAACGCATCCTGCTGCGCCCGGTTGAAGCGGTGAATCTCGTCGACGAAGAGAATGGTCTGCCGCCCCATCTCAAGCCGGTCTTCCGCCTCCGCGATGATTTCCCGAATTCGTGGTATGCCTTCGGTAACGGCCGAGAATGGCACGAACTGGCGGTCGGTGTATCGGGCGATCAGGAGGCCAATAGTGGTTTTACCCGACCCCGGGGGACCCCAGAAAAGCATCGAGCTGATGGCGCCCTTCTCGATTGCATCGCGAAGCGACTTGCCTTCCCCGATTATGTGCTGCTGGCCGACGACCTCGTCCAGATTTCGCGGACGCATACGCGCTGCCAGCGGCTGTGCAGAGGCTGGCGGCGTGAAAAGAGAATCGTCACGTCCACCGTGAGCGTTAGCTGGTGGCCGACGGAATTTCTTGGGCATTGGATCGCTCGAATCGTATCGTCAAGGGCGCTCGCCAATCAGCGATCGCGCAAGGAAATACAGAGCGCATCCCGCAAAGAAGCTGCCTTGAAGCCTCCAGTCCCGCTTGGACTGGAATTCCGGGACGAGATTGGACGCGCCGACATAAAGCGTCACGCCCGCAGCCAATGGGAGCCCATATATTCCGAGCGGCTCCAGATGTTCCGTCAGGAGGCCCCCAAGCACTGTGGCTACGCCGAGCAGGCCGCCCGCAGCGAGTGCCCGCCTTCTGCTAGCGCCCGCAGCCAGGAAGATGCTCGATATGGCGAGACCCTCCGGCAGCTTGTGAAGCAGAATTGCGCTGAAGACGAGAAACCCGAGCGCCTCCCTTACCTCGAAGCCGCTGGCAATTGCAACGCCGTCCATGAATGTATGCAGCAGCATGCCTGCAAGCGCGGACATGCTGACCGCTCGCGTTACCTCGTGCACCTCTTCGCCAAAATGGAAATGCGGGGTGAGAGTGTGCTGCGTGAGATGCACGAGCAGGAATCCGATGAGGATCGGGATGCCGGCGCGCGGACCATGCTGCGCGATTGATTCGGGCACAAGATCGAGCAGTGCCACCGAGACCATGAACCCGGCTGACAGCGCGATCAGTTTTTCGAGAGCCGGAACGCTCCAGCGGGAACGCGACGTTACTGCCGCAGCACCCAGCACATTGGCCCCGGCCGCAACGAGAGTGTACGCGACCGCCGGGCGAATCACGCCCGGGTCAGCGTCAGCCGCTCGGCGGCAGCGGTGATCGCTGAGGTCAGCGTCGGAGCCGGTGCGCGGTCCCATGCTTCAGACCGCCACGACCGGTCTGCAAGCGAAGCCCGTTCTTCCAGCCCCTTGCCTTGAAGAAGGTAGAGCCAGCGGTCGGAACGGCTGTAAATAAACAGTTCGAGCTGAGGCGTCAGCGTGAGCTGGTCGTCGGCAGTGTAAAGCGTGAACTCGACTCCACCGTAGGTTGCAAGCGGCACCTTGAGCCGCGCGACGGCGTCCCGGACATCGGGAAGCGCAATACTTTCTCCCCTCCACGATGTCTCCGACCGAAGATCCTCGATTGCTGTATCGATCGCGGGTGCAAGCACCTCGCTCAGCGTGTAGAAAAGATCGACCACGCGTTCCGCGTTTGCCCCCACAAATGCTTCGTAGTGTTCATCCCTGCGGGCAAACGTGAAGCCATCCACCCCCGAACGAAACCGCTTCCAGACAGTAACATCAGGATTTCTTCCGCGAAATAGCATCATCAATTAGCGCTGAGGTTCGCCATCTTCTGTTTATTCCCGGCCGTGTGACACCTGTTTTCTGGCGGCGTCCAGCAGGATCGCATGCGCGTTGGATGCCGGGTCATTAATAACGGTTTGGAGCAGATAGCGTAATGTCTGGCCTGCAGCGGGTCCGGAAATCCCGATTCGCTCCAGATCACGACCATTGACGGCTAGGTCGGCGATCTCGATCGGATCGCGATATGCAATTCGGACGGCCCGGCGGTAGACTGACCCAACGCATGCGGCTGCTGGCGCCGCCAGACCGGCGTCACGCTCGGCGCGCCAATGTGAGTTGGCAAGGCGAAGGACTGAAGCCAGACGCGTGCGACCGGCGATTGCCGCCCAACGCCGAAGCACGGCGTCCGCAGGGTGGTTGCTGGCAACCAGCGTCGATCGCATCTCGGCGGCAAGCGCGCTCCAGCGCGAAACAATTGACCCGATCCATGCAGCATCGGCATTTGAGAAGCGCAGCGCGCGCAAACCATCCGTCACGCCGGACGCAGGCGCCGCTGAGAAAAGCACTGTGAGTCTCAGGATCTTTCTGCCGGAGCCCGATCCCGTCTGCGGAAGGGCGGTATTGTCCAGCGCAGCCAGATGGATATCTGTCATCGAGGATATCGCGGGAATCAACACTTTCAGTGCGCCGCATTCCCGCCAAAGGCGGAACGCGCGCCCCGGGTAACGCACCTGTTCAACTGTCTTTTCGATTTCCTGCTTAACCCGCTCGGCGGACAACCGCGTGAGATGAGGCGCGCTCGCCACGATCGCATCCCATGTGGGCGCATCCAGCGAAAAGCCGAATCTCGCGGCAAACCGGATGGCGCGAAGGCCTCTGAGGCGATCTTCGCCTAGCCGCTCGCCAGGTTCTCCGACGGCCCGCACGATTCCATTCGCCAGATCGGCGCGGCCCGCAAACGGGTCGCGAATTTCCCCTGTCGACGGTGAGAACGCGATCGCATTGATGGTCAGATCGCGGCGTGCCAGATCTTCGTCGAGCGACACTCCAAAATCGACGACAGCATGTCGCCCGTCGGTGTGCACATCACGGCGAAACGTGGTCACCTCGTGCATTACACCATTTACGTCGAGCACACCGACAGTTCCGAACTCGATACCCACCGGCACTGTCCTCGGAAACAGACTGCGCACCTGCTGCGGGCGCGCTGCGGTCGCGAGATCCCAGTCGAGGTGCTGGTGTCCAAGCAGTGCATCACGCACCGCACCTCCCACGCACCACGTCTCGAACCCGGCCTTTTCCAGTGTATCCGCAATCCTGAGAACCTCAGCGGGAGGCCTTAATGGAACATGCAATCAGCCTTCCCGGAACATCGTGCGAACTTCACCAACTGTCATGCCGGCTCCGAGCGCGAGCATAAGGTCAATGCGGGCCTGCTGCGCACGGCGGGATCCTCCGAAGATCGCGCCCGCTTCTTCGAGCCTGCGGCCACCGCCGTCATATCCATACGTGTGCCCTACCCGCCCACCCTGCGTCCGTGACGTAAGCACTACAGGCTTCTCTTCAGCGATCCACCGCTCGATTGCCGGCACCAGATCGGGCGGCACATTGCCCCTTCCCATCGCCGCCACGACTACGCCCCGCGCCACCCGGCGCGACGCATCAAGCAATCTCGCGTCACAGCCTGCAGCAACGAAGATGATGTCGACAGGAGTAGCAAGCGAGGCAGGCGCGATTACCCGGGGGGCGGGTGGAAGCTCCCGATGCATTATCAGCTCGCCCTCGTCGAGAACGCCAAGCGGCCCGAGACCCGGACTCTCGAAGGCGTCAAGCAGAT
The DNA here is from genome assembly GCA_037721215.1 of Gemmatimonadaceae bacterium. NCBI lineage: Bacteria > Pseudomonadati > Gemmatimonadota > Gemmatimonadia > Gemmatimonadales > Gemmatimonadaceae > Gemmatimonadaceae bacterium. The sequence goes on along the minus strand of JBBJNV010000017.1, from coordinate 56,326 downwards.
GCGTATTGCTCTTCGTGGCGTCGAGCGCGGCAAATATCTGCCCGCTGATGACCACCATCGCACCGTAACCAAGCGCTTCCGGACTTGCGGCTACTCTGACTGCTTCGAGCAGATTCGCAGGCCCGTCCCACCCGAGATCGCTCACCGTGCGCATGGCTCCGGTAAAGACAATCGATTTCCCGGCCACCAGTGAACGCGCGACCAGGTATGCGGTTTCTTCGAGTGTATCGGTTCCGTGCGTCACCACCACCCCGGTAACCTCCGGGCGAGCGAGGTGCTCGGCAATGCGGTTTCGCAGTGCCCACATGCGTTCGATAGTCATGTGCGGCCCGGGAAACGCGCCCCACTCTTCCGTCTCAACGCCAGTGACTGCATCAATGCCACGGGTTGCTTCAATGATCTCGGCCGACGTCAGCGAGGGCACCGCGCCCGATCCACCGGGGTCGTTCCGCATCGCGATCGTCCCGCCCGTAAAAAGAATTACGATCATTGACTCAACGACTCAGGCAATGCCCAACGCGCACCGTCAGCAACCACGTGAGACGTGCGTCTCGAGCAGACAAATCAACCGGGTTGCCGCATCCGCTCCGGCCTCCACCGTCTCGCAGTTTTCAGCTGCGACCTCCATTGCATAAGTGATGAGGGCGTCTGCAGCCAGCAGGTCGAGTGCAGCGGGCCGCAACGGATTCATCGGTGAAACTGCTGCAGAGCCGCATTCCGATGTTGCAGAATGATCGATGCTGGCGATAATACCGATTGCGGAATTCAGCAGGTATGTGGAAAGTGGTGAGAGAACGCCCCGGCCGGCATCCAGTACCGAATCGAGCTCAGACACTGCGCGAATACCGGCATCCGCTGAAGTGCGATTTTCCTTGCCTTCAAGGGGCTGATTCGTTCCTTCGCGCCACTTTGCACGACTCGATTCAGGGATGTCCGCACGACCGTCCTCGTCGGCGAGAGCACGTGCAATTCGTTCCAGCAGTGCTGCCGGCGGCGTAGTTCCTCGAGAACAAATCCACTGCAACGCGCTCGCCGATATGAGCCGTGTGTCTTCGGGTGCCGCGGGGAAGTCGTCTGCAGATGAATGAGCGAAAGGCGGCAGCTTCGACACGTTGCAGTTCAGGCGCGGAGCAATCGTTCGACAATTCCCGTCACGCTGGCCAGTGCCTCTGGTACTCGCGTCGCGTCAGGAATTCCAGCCTGTGCCATTTGTGGCTTGCCGCCGCCACGTCCGCCCGCAATCGCCGCGACCTCGCGAATAATCGTGTCGGCGCTGAGCCCGCGATTCCGGAGATCGTCCGTAACGACGGAAATCATGCTGGTTTTGCCATCATCGAATGAAGATACGAGGACCGCTATTCCACTTTTCATCGTTTCGCGCAGCGCGTCGCCCGTAGTCTTGAGGGATGCCAGATCGACAGCCGAAACAACCGATGCAATGACCATTACTCCCTCAACCGTGACCGCCCTGTCGATGAGCTCCTTTACCCCGACGCCGCCGCCGCGCAGTGCCTCGCCAAGTCGCTTCTCGAGTGTTTTCCGTTCCTCGATCAGGACTTCGAGCCGCCTGACTGCAGCGCCCCGGGGAGCACGCAGCAAATGCTCGATCTCGTTCACCGTGCGCTCCTTTTCGCGAACCAGGTCGTAGGCACGGGGACCCGTTACCGCCTCGATCCTGCGCACGCCGGCCGCAACGCCCGTCTCGCCCGAAATTCTGAACAGCGCGATCTCAGATGTGTTGCGGACGTGCGTACCGCCACAAAGCTCGGCGGAAATCCCGGGGATGTTCACGACTCTGACTATGTCCCCGTATTTCTCGCCGAACAACGCCATCGCGCCCGATGCGACTGCGTCAGGATACGAACGCTCAGCAATATCGAGCGGTATCGACTCAAGCACGTCGCGATTGACGATTCTCTCGACCTCTTCGATCTGCTCATCTGTCAGTGGTCCATGGTGCGCGAAGTCGAACCGCATGCGGTCGGGAGACACAAGGGATCCCGCCTGAAGCACATGGTCGCCGAGCACCGTGCGCAACGCCGCGTGCAGAAGATGAGTAGCCGTATGATTACGCTCCGTGTCATGGCGCGGCCCCGCCGGTACCGACGCCGTCACCTTCCCGGACGACACGGCTCCGCGAGAGAGTCCAATCGCAGTTACCCGGTTCTCGATCCTGCGAACTTCGTCCACGTCCACCGACCAGCCGTCCCCGATGATCGTGCCCCGGTCAGACACCTGCCCTCCCGACTCTGCGTAGAAAGGCGTCTCGCGCAGCATGACCGCCACGCGGCCGTCCGCGAGCGGGCGGAATGCAACCACTTCGGTCTGGGTTTCGGTTCTGTCGTAGCCGACAAATTCAACTTCGCCAAGCGGATCGGGGGAGTCAGGCAAGCCGTCGTTCGAGGCGTGTGCAATTTCGTCAACGACAGTAACGGCAATCTCGCGGGTCGTCGTAATCCATTTTCCATCGCGGAACTCGTCGATTCCTATTCCGAGCTTCCTTGATTTACGTTCCTGCTGCGACTGTTCGCGCTGCCCCGCAAGAGCCCTCTCGAAACCGGCGATATCGACAGTGTAGCCTCGCTCGCGAGCCATGAGCTCGGTCAGATCGATTGGGAAGCCGAACGTATCGTAGAGGCGGAACGCATCTTCCCCTGCCACTGTCCCACGAATTGCTCCCGAGCCCTGTGTTGTCGACACCGGTGCGAGCTCATCGAAGCGTCGCATGCCGCCATCGATCGTAGCCAGGAACCGAAGTTCCTCTGCGCGCGTGGTTTCGATGATGTGCCGTTCCCGCTGACGCAGCTCCGGATAGTGGGCGCTCATCGTATCCACCACTCGCTTGACGACATCCACCAGCACCGGTGTTGCACTGCCCAGCAGCCACGCGTGTCTCACTGCGCGACGCAGAATTCGCCGCAGCACGTAGCCACGTCCTTCGTTGGACGGGAAAACGCCGTCAGCCAGCAGAAATGCCACTGCGCGTGCATGGTCAGCAATTACGCGAAAAGCAGACGGTTCGACCAGAACGCGGTTTCCTTCCCGCACTGCGGCCGAGCGACCCGAAGGCCGGCCGGCTGCGACGGGAAGCAACTCGTGCCAGTGCGCGTCGGACGATTGCCTGCCGCGGTATGGAATTCCTGTGGATTGTTCGACAGCCTCGATGAGCGGCGCGAACAGGTCGGTGTGATAGTTGTTCGCAACCCGCTGCATAACGGACGCGATTCGCTCCATGCCCAGACCGGTATCAACTGATGGCTTCGGAAGCGGATGGAGCGTCCCGTCAGCCTGTCTATCGAACTGCATGAAAACAAGGTTCCAGATTTCGAGGAAGCGACCAGCCTCCGCGCCCTGTACAAACGCCGCCTCCGAAAATTCGCTTTGCTCGCTCTCAGTCCAATCGCCTGTCTCACCGTCAGCAGCGCGCCAATCGTCTGTCACTCGGGCGAGATCGACATAAATCTCGGAGCAGGGTCCACAGGGACCGGTATCCGCCATCTGCCAGAAGTTGTCATGAGCGCCGAGTGAATAAATCCGCGACTCGGAAATTCCGGTGATCTCCCGCCATAGTGCCCGTGCCTCAGAGTCTTCCTCGAAGACGGTTACACGAAGATGCGCGGGGTCGATGCCGGCATCGACGGTGAGGAATTCCCAGGCGAAACGGATTGCATCTGCCTTGAAGTAGTCTCCGAACGAGAAATTGCCGAGCATCTCGAAAAATGTGTGATGCCGGGCGGTATGCCCCACTTGTTCGAGATCGTTGTGCTTACCCCCGGCGCGGACACATTTCTGCGAGGTCGTCGCCCGCAATCCGAATTCGGTGGTTTCGTGCCCAAGGAATACCCGCTTGAACTGAACCATCCCGGCGTTGGCGAACAGCAACGTCGGGTCGTCCGCAGGAACGAGTGACCCGCTGGGGCGTACTGTGTGACTCTGGCGCTCGAAATAATCGAGAAACCTGCGCCTGATCTCGGCGGAATGCATGCTCAAATATACAGAACTCCTACTCGGCGCCGAGCACCTTTTTCATGGCGGCGCGAATGATGTCGGGCGTGAATCCCGCCCGTGCGAGATGGCCGTATAACCTGCGCCTGATTACCGCCGCATCGAGCCCGGCCATCGATGCGGCTTTTTTTGCGGCAGCTTTTTCGGCGACGGCATCGAGATCGATCTCATCGTCTGCGATCACCGCGTCGATTGCAGCATCAGCCAGCTCGCCCTGGATGCCACGGGTGAACAACTGCTGCCTGAGTCGCAACCTGGAGGCACCGCGCCCAAGCAGTCGTCCCCGGGCGAATTGCTCTGCGTAGCGCCGGTCGTCGAGCAATCCATTCGCCAGCAGGCGTTCGATTGCCGACTCCGTATCAGGGGGTGCGAAGGCTCGTGACAAGAGCTTCCGCCGCATATTCTTTTCAGAGTAGGAGCGGGCAGACAGAAGATTGAGCGCGTAGTCGTACGCTGATGTTGCCATATCAGAAGAATGGGGCCGAACGAGCGGCGTTGAAGGGGAGGCACCGGGCCACCACCGCAACAAGCTCATCCGACCCCTCTCGGTCGTCTTCCCGTAACCGTAGCCGACGGGCGCCGCTTTCTACTCTTCAGCGGCCTCCGAATCGGCCACAATCACCGCCGGCCCAATACCGAGTACGACTTTTACTTTCTCTTCGACTTCGCTCAGGAGTGCAGGGTTGTCCTTGAGGAACATCTTTGCATTCTCCCTTCCCTGTCCGATTCGCTGGGAACCGTAGCTGTACCACGCCCCCGACTTATCGATGATACCCGATTCTGCGGCGATGTCCAGCACCAGCGATGCGTGACTGATTCCCTCAGCGTACATGATGTCGAATTCTGCCTGCTTGAATGGAGGTGCCACCTTGTTCTTGACCACCTTCACCCGGACGTGCGAACCAATCACATCTTCCTTTTCCTTGACGGCTGAGATCCGACGTATATCGAGACGGACCGACGCATAAAACTTGAGCGCCTTGCCACCGGTGGTCGTCTCCGGATTGCCGAACATCACACCGATTTTCTCGCGGAGCTGATTGATGAATATGACAGATGTTTTCGAACGGGCGATCGCGCCGGTCAGTTTTCGGAGGGCCTGGCTCATCAGACGGGCCTGGAGACCCATGTGCGAGTCACCCATATCCCCTTCGATTTCGGCACGCGGAACAAGTGCGGCCACGGAATCGATAACCACTACATCGACTGCGCCGGAGCGCACGAGGATCTCGCAGATCTCCATCGCCTGCTCGCCGGTATCAGGCTGCGACACCAGAAGGTTGTCGATATCAACGCCAAGTTTCTGCGCGTAATCGATATCCAGCGCGTGCTCGGCGTCGATGAAAGCTGCCACGCCACCGGCTCGCTGGGCGTTCGCTACCACGTGCAGGCAAAGTGTGGTCTTCCCGCTCGACTCGGGCCCGTAGATTTCTGTCACCCTTCCGCGGGGAATGCCGCCGACGCCAATAGCGGCATCGAGGTTAATCGCTCCTGTCGAGATTGCGTCAATGCGAACTCGCGCCGAGCCTTCGCCCATCTTCATGATCGAGCCCTTTCCGCAGTTCTTCTCGATCTGCGCGATCGCAAGGTTCAGGGCCTTGCTTTTGTCGTCCTGGGTTACCGAAGCCGCCATCTGTCAGATCCTCTTGTTGTCGTTGCCCCACCGCATGATGCGCCTCCGGGACAGGCCAGCAAATTCCCGTTTTCCGCTCGTAAAGCGCACCCGAATAAAATACGAAGACTCCATCCGTTTCTCAAGATTCTACCGCACCGAAAATGCATTTTCGAGATGAATTATTTCAGGCTCCATTTCTTTTTTCTGAGTCACGCCGATGACGTCGAAGCGGTATTGCTCCCCGGGCCGCCGGAACCTGCTTATCCAGTCTCGCGCCGCGCGCGCCACCTCCCGCTGTTTCCGCCAGTGAACGGCGCCAAGCGGGCCGCCATATGCAGGAGAGAGCCGGGTTTTTACTTCGATGAAGGCGATAGTACGGTCTCCCTCCTCTCCTCTCTCAGCCACCAGATCGATATCGCGATGACCACTGCGAAACCGGCGGCCGATGATTCGCCAGCCCGCTCTTACCAGCCAGGCTTCCGCCAGACGTTCTCCTCGTGCGCCAAGTTCCTGACGGGCCTTCGACATGAGGTGAAGCTAGATGGACCCCGCATATCGCCCGCATTGTCCCATTTCTGATAGATACGAAATCCCGCGATACGCATTTGCAGTCTGCCATCCGGGGTGCAAGTTTCCGGGTGGAAATCCATCGAAATGCGGCAGGCCCCTTCACATTACCGTGAAGCCGTCGCGGCCGCAGTCAGCACGGCTCTGAAACAATATTCGATTGACTGACGGCACCAGCAGCGGTAACCCTCAGCCAATGCTGCGGTGCGCCGCAGTTACTCAACAGCGTTTACCACTGCCGTCAATGTCGCGGTCCGCAGATCCGGTCGAGATCGTCCAGGCCTGCCAGAACATCGCGAGGACGCGATCCGTCTGGCGGTCCAAGCAATCCGGCTGCGTGAAGCTGGTCGATGATCCGCGCCGCGCGTCCATATCCCACCTTGAGCCGTCTTTGAAGCAGTGATGTGGATCCCTGCTGGTGCTGTATGACTATCTCAGCGGCTTCTCTGAACAATTTGTCGCGGTCGCCATCACTGGCATCCTCGCTTTCGCCCCCCGCGGCAGCCTCGGCTTCCCGCTTACGCATCGTCTCGAGGATATCAACCTCTTTTGACTCCTCGACCAACAGCCCTTTCGCCTCCGCGGCTTCACGCCGACGCTGCTCTTTTTCCTCATACCAGCGCGTGATTCGCTCAGTATCTTCGCTCGAGATGAATGCGCCCTGCAATCTCGACGGCTCGGACTTGCCCGGCGGCACGAACAGCATGTCACCGTTACCCAGCAACGACTCGGCGCCCATGCCGTCGAGAATGGTGCGGCTATCAATCTGGGATGCAACCCGAAAGGCAATCCTGCTCGCGAAGTTCGCCTTGATCAAACCCGTGAGCACGTTCACACTCGGCCGCTGCGTGGCCAGAATGATATGGATGCCGATGGCGCGGGCCTTTTGCGCCAGCATTGCAAGCGGCGTCTCGACTTCGGCCTGAACTGTCATCATCAGGTCAGCAAGCTCATCGATGATGAGCACGATATAGGGCAGAATTCCGCCGCTATATTCGTTGTTCTCGAATGCAACATCAGGCCGCCTGGGCGTTTTCAGCGGCGCCCCTTCTTCGACTTTGCGATTGAAATCCTGAATGTTCCGCGCACCATTAGCGGCCAGCAGCTCGTAGCGGTCCTGCATTTCCAACACCGCCCATTTGAGCACAGCCGCTGCGTCGCGGTTGTCGGTAACCACCTTATGCCTCAAGTGCGGCAGCACGTTGTACACCGACAGTTCAACCATCTTCGGATCGACCATCAGAAAGCGCAGTGTCCTGGGCGTGTGCCGGTAGATCAGACTGGTGATCAGCGTGTTGACGCACACCGATTTGCCGGAACCCGTTGCGCCGGCGATGAGCAGGTGAGGCATTTTGGCGAGGTCGGCGATAACTGCTCTGCCTTCGAGATCCTTGCCGAGTGCAATCGGCAACGCCGCGGGCATCTTCTGGTATTCCCGGGACTCGATCATTTCGCGGAACGCGACCATCTCCGGAGTCGGATTGGGTACTTCGACTCCCACGGCACCCTTCCCCGGAATAGGGGCGACGATGCGGATGCTTTGCGCGCGCATTGCAAGCGCGAGGTCGTTGGCGAGTGTCGCGAACTGACGCACCTTTACGCCCGCAGCCGGGGCAACTTCGTATTGGGTGACCACCGGCCCGGTCGTGCGGCCGACAAGATCGCCGTCGACGCGGAAAGTACGTAGAGCATCCATCAGCTTCACACCCATTGCATCCAGCTCCCGATCACCGTCAGCGGTGTTCCGCTTCGGCGCGCGAGTTAGAAGATCAGCATTCGGAAGCTCGTCGTCTGCTGTTCCGGATGATGCTGACGCCGTCGAGTCGATCGCCGCGGCGATTCGGCTGTCCCGCTCAGCGCCACTGTCTTGCCGGAATCTTTTCTCCCGTTTCTTCGTCGATCGCGTGTCGTCCGAAGCCTCATCCGGCCCCCCCCTTAACCGGTCCATCAAGCTCATGTCGACAGCGGGCATCTCCTCGGGAGCCGGCTCCGTCACCCTCACTTCTTTCCGCGCGGTCTCCCCGTTCCTATGTTCCCCGGAAACACCGTTACGACCAGAGCCCGCAGTCAGCGTGGAACCGGCCTCGCCACGCCTTCCGATCAATGCTCGTACCGGGTTCCACGACAACGTCGCCGCCATCAACGCCGAAAGCGAGAGGAGCACGACAATCCACGCGCCCGCGTATCCCGCGAACTCGAGGAGATAAAATGACGTCAGTCCGCCCCACCAGCCGCTCAGAACACTCGCTGTTTCCGTCCGGCCGCCGCCTTCAGCCAGACCGACAGCAACGGGCAGGAGAACTACCATACCGAGCAGAAACACCAGCCACGACCGATCTGTAGATCTGTCGAGTCGTCCAAAAAGCCGCAACGCGTGCGCCGCCAGAGCAACCGGAATGAGTGCGGCGGCTGGCCACCCGAGAAATTCAGCTAGCGGCGACGCCAGCAACGTACCCATCCAGCCAAAACTGCCAGCGACATCGCCTCCGGCGCCGAGCATCGCGATGCCCTGCATAGCCAGGGCCCCGGCAAGGAAGAGCGCCAGCAGCAGCAGCGCGATGCCAAGGAGCTCGCGCTTCAGCCCGGAGCCGCCGCCCATGCTGTCAGCGGTCCCTGTCGGGGCCGAGGCGGGTGATCTGCTTGTCCTGGTAGATGGGGACCACAGGGTGCGAATCCAATGTGGCACACGCCACGAGGTCGTCGTTGAACCCTGCTTCGGCGAGCGCTTTTCCGTGGGTCGATTCTTCGAAGATCTTCGCGATGTTGTCGCCATACATTCGGTCGATGAGGTCTGCGGCACTGGCGGCGTCATTGTGAACCACCGACGTCCCCTGTTTCGTGATCGATCGGACGTATCTGCCGGCGCATGCCGCGTCCTCGAGACTAAAATGCCCCTCGTCACCCGCGCAGACAATCGCGATGTCGATATCCGACCGGGCCGCCGTGCGCAGCAAGGCCGAAACCGCGGCATGATTTACGTACGCAGCGACAACAATGTCGCGCGCGCCATGAAGGTTGAGCAGGGCACGCGTACCATTCGTGGTACTTATCACAACCGTCCGTCCCGCGACGGCCTCGGCGCAAAACTCGGCGGGCGAATTGCCGAGATCGAATCCTGGTATGCGAAGCATTCGCCGTTCGCCGCTGAGACGAACCTGTGTTCTTTCAAATGGCCTTGCAACGCTGAGGGCGTCGTCCACGCTTTCAACCGGTACCACCGTCCTCGCGCCGTTATAAAGCGCGACAGCAATGCTTGTCGAGGCCCGCAGAACATCGATGACTGCCACTACCCGCCCTTGAACGTCGCCCGGTGACAACTCGCGAGGCGACATGAACACGTCCAGCCTCAACTAGGCGGGCTCCTTGAACAAATCTGTCTCACGCTCGAGAAACTTCGTATCCACTTCGCCGTCCTGGAAACGCTTGTTCGCCATCACTCGCGCAAGGAAAGGAATCGTCGTCGTCACACCTTCGATGATGAAGCTCTCCAATGCAACCTGCATCCGTCTGAGCGCTTCCCGGCGATCCCGTCCCTGACAGATCAGCTTTGCCAGGAGCGAGTCGTAGAACGGCGGTACTGTGTATCCGGTGTACACGTGAGTGTCGAGCCGCACGCCCGGGCCACCGGGCGGATGAAAGACATCCAGTCGCCCCGGGCAGGGTTGAAAACTCCGAGCGGGATCTTCTGCGTTTACCCGGCACTCGATCACATGGCCCCTGTATGGAGGCGTCTCAGTTATCGAGAGTTTTGCGCCTCCCGCCACCAGTATCTGTTCCTTTACCAGATCGATGCCGGTAAGCATCTCCGTTACCGGATGCTCGACCTGGATGCGGGTGTTCATCTCCATGAAGAAATAATTTCCGTCGTCATTGAGCAGCATCTCCATGGTGCCTGCGCCGACGTAATCGATCGCCTTGGCACCCTTCACCGCGGCCTCTCCCATCGCGGCGCGCAGTTCCGGGGTGAGCGCGGGGCTCGGCGATTCCTCGATCAGTTTTTGATGCCGACGCTGCACCGAGCAGTCCCGCTCGCCGAGATGGATCACGTTGCCGTAACGATCGCCCATGATCTGGAACTCTATGTGACGGGGCCGCGCAAGATATTTCTCGACGTACACGTCGCCGTTTCCAAATGCAGAAAGTGCTTCGGATCGTGCGAGCTGGAAGGAGCGGACGAAGTCATCGGGTTCTGTCGCTACCCGCATACCCTTTCCGCCCCCGCCAGCGGTCGCCTTGATGATTACCGGAAACCCGATGTCACGCGCGAAGATGAGCGCTTCCTCGGCGTCTTCCACCGGGCCTGGACTGCCTGGCACTATGGGAACGCCGACTTTGACCATCGCGTTTCGCGCCGACGCCTTGTCGCCCATGGTGCGAATCTGATCGGCGGTCGGCCCGATAAACGTGATGTTGCTCGCCTCGCAGGTTTCCGCAAACTCGGCATTTTCGGCGAGGAAGCCATACCCAGGGTGAATGGCATCGGCACCAGCAATCTCAGCCGCGGCGATTATTCGCGGGATTTTAAGGTATGAATCGCGCGCTGGAGCAGGGCCGATGCACACGTCGTCGTCCGCAAACCGGACGTGCAGCGACTCGCGGTCTGCTTCCGAATAAACCGCCACCGTCTGCAGTCCGAGCTCACGACAGGCGCGAATCACCCGTAGCGCGATCTCACCACGGTTCGCAATTAGTACCTTCTTGAACATAATTCAGCGACCGTCAGGCAGTCGCATCCAGACTCACGGTATCCCAGGTAGAATCGCTCGCACCAGCCACGCCCTGAATCCGCAGCGCGAACTCGCTCGGACTCGTCGCAAAGTAGAGGGCATTCTCGTACGAGATGACACCCTTCATGTACCAGTTCATAAGCGACTGGTCAAAGCTCTGCATCCCGTACTGCACCGTGCCTTCCGCTATCAGCTCGGGGATGTTCAGCGACTTGGACATGTCACGGATGTTCTCACGAACGGCAGCCGTGTTTACAAGTATTTCAGCCGCGGGCACGCGCCCGGGCTTGTCCGCGCGTGGCACGAGCCACAGCGAGATGACCGCCTCCAGCGAGCGGGCAAGAAGAAACCGCACTTCCGCCTGCTGGTGCGGAGCGTAGAACGAAAGGATGCGGTTAATCGTCTGAGTGGCGTCGGTAGTGTGCAGAGTCGAGAATACAAGGTGGCCGGTGTCGGCTCCATTCATGGCGGTGTCCAGCGTGTCGAGATCCCGGATCTCACCGACCAGCAGGACATCAGGATCCTGACGGAGCACACGTCTGAGCGCCTGTGAAAAGCTCGCCGTATCCGTGCCGACTTCCCGCTGGTTGATCTGCGACTTGTTGTCGCGGTACAGGAACTCGATCGGGTCTTCGATCGTGATGATATTGGCCTGGCGGTGCTGATTGATGTACTGGATCATCGCCGCCAGCGCCGTCGATTTTCCTGAACCGGTCATACCCGTCACGAGAACAAGGCCGCGTGGCTTGAGCGCTATCTCCTCGACGACGTGAGGAAGATTCAACTCGGCAACGGTGCTCGCCTGAAAGGGCACGATACGGAACGCGTCGGCAATTGTGCCGCGCTGCTGAAATGCGTTGACCCGAAAACGTCCAATACCTGGAACACCAAGCGCAAAATCCGCCTCCTTCATTTCGGCAAATGCCTTTTGTCGTTTGGCCGGCATGATCTGATCGGCGAGCGCCTTCATGTCGTCGGTCCAAGAGGCGCCATTGGCATCGACCGCAGCTCCCCGTTCACGCGAAGTGTCGGAGGACATCCGACTTTCAGGTGAAGATCGGATGCGTTCTGTTCGAGCATCTGGCGGAGTACGATGCGATAATCGAAGTTGCCGCCAGCGGTGGCCGCTGTCTCTGAATCTGGATCAGCCATTGGGATCGATACGGAAGAGCACCTGGCCGTACTCGACGGGGTGCGAGTTCTGAGCAAGGACTTCTTTGACGACTCCATCGAATTCCGATTCAATCTCGTTCATGATTTTCATCGCCTCGATGATGCAGAGAATCTGGCCTGTCGAAATTCGCTCGCCCACAGCCAGGTAAGGTTTTGCACCGGGTTCCGGCGCTCCGTAATACGTGCCCACCATTGGCGACTTCACTTCCAGCAGTTTCGACTTCGCCGCTTCCGTTCGCGCCTCGAGCTCTTTCGGCGTTGCCGCGGCAGTGTCGATGGCGGGAGCAGCAGGTGACGCAATTCCGATTGTCGCTACCGGTGCGCCCGCCATAGGTGCAGCAATCTGTACCGTGGCACGCTGTTGCGACGTCTTGGAAATGCGGATCTTCATTCCCTTGTCGGACGAGATCTCGATCGAATCCACTGACGATGCATCGATCATGTCCACCAGCTTCTTGACGAAGCGCAGATCTATCATCCTTTCACCTCCGCCGCTGCTCCCCTTCCGTAAGGCGATTGTCGTGCGTCCTGCATGAGTGAATGATTTGTCATGCGACCTCGATTAGCTCCCGGGAAAAGTTCGTCAGAATCTGCGGACCGTTCGCTGAGAGGTGGACGTCGTCCTCAATACGGACGCCTCCCCACCCCGCCCGGTAAATACCAGGCTCGATCGTCACTACTGTTCCCAGCCTCAGCTCCGCCTGTACAGTACGGGCAAGCCGCGGCGCTTCATGGACCTCGAGGCCAAGACCGTGTCCAAGGCTGTGGCCAAAGCCGGCCCCGTGCCCATGGCGCTCAATGTAGCTCCGGGCGAGCGCGTCAGCAGCCATTCCCGACATTCCGACACGTACGGAGCGCGTCGCAACGTCATTCGCACCCTTCACAACGTCATAAACCTCGCGTTGCTCGTCGGTCGGACTTCCCACCACTACGGTTCTGGTGATGTCCGAGCAGTATCCCTGATACTGAGCCCCGAAATCCAGGAGCAGGAGGTCACCCCGCTCGATAGTGCGCGACGATGCCCTTGCGTGAGGCAGTGCGGAGCGCGGGCCCGAAGCAACTATCGGGGCAAATGGAGCTTCCTCGCTTCCTTCCTCCCGTAACGCCTTCTCGAGTATCCCGGCAACCTTCAACTCGTTCATGCCGGACTCTATCGCGGGGAGTACCCTGTTCAACGCGCCCGTGGCGATCCGGGCCGCTTCAGCAATCAACGCGACTTCATCATCGTCCTTGGACTCACGAAGATCCTCGACCAGATTCACATGCGGCCGCCACTGCCAGCGCCCGCCGTCACCGAGAAGTCTTTGAAAATCCCGGTGAAAGACGTGCGCAGACTCGAAGCCAACCACTTCTATGCCTCCCAGCCGGTGCAGCATATCCCACAGGCCGGTCCACAGGCTCACAGGTTCGATTCTGACGCGGGCAGCGTCGCCGACCTCGTCAGCCACCTGGGTTTCGTAGCGGAAGTCGGTGATGAGCCTGACGTCTGATCCGGTTACGAGGGCGAGCGCACTCGTACCAGAGAATCCGGTCAGGTACCGAATATTGGGGAGCGCGGTGAGAAGGAGCGCGTCGATCTTCTCTGTTCTGAGCCTTTCGCCAAGCGCGGTCAATCGCGCTGGCCTCCGGTCAGTCACCTGCGGTTCCGGAGAGACGCGCCGCAAGTCCACGCAGCGCGAGCTCGTAACTCATTGCTCCAAACCCGCAGACCACCGCGACAGCGCTGACCGCGAGAGCCGAATGTTGGCGTTCGGCTTCGCGCGCGTAGATGTTCGTGAGGTGGACTTCCACGAACGGCACATTCACTCCGGTCAACGCATCCCTTATCGCCAGACTAGTGTGCGAGTAAGCTCCGGCGTTAATGAGAATGCCGTCGGCGACACCCTGCATTTCGTGAATTGCACTCACGATCTCGCCTTCTCCGTTCAACTGGGAAAACGTGAGATTGCACCCAAGGTTCGACCCGATCTCGCGTAGCCGTGTTTCTATCTGCGCAAGCGTCTTCGTGCCATAAACCGCGGGCTCGCGTTTGCCAAGCAGATTCAGGTTCGGGCCGTTGATGACCGCTCTCTACACGACTGGGCAAGACCGTCCAGCCATTCGCGAAACTTTCGAATGTCTTCTTCCGATTCCTGCCCCGCCTCAGCTGATGATGGCGCAGCCGCGGCTGCGGCGGGTTGGGGGGACCCTCCCCCTGGCGGAGACGCGGCTGCCGCCGCTTTCGTGTGAGGCATTTCGGTCGTGGCGGCCTGCGCTGACGGCGGCAGCAGGCCACCGACAGCACCGCTGAGCGCGAACGCGGCCCGACTGTGCTCGCCGCTGATGACCTCTCCCGGAAAAAGATCGTCAAACGCGCTGGCAAGTGGCGGAGCGAGGTCGCCCGCGACCTGACCGTCCGGTGCTGCATGCCCCGGAGGCCGTTTTGCACCCAGGGTTGCGAAGAACTCGCGGATTGTGGGCCCGCGCTTCGGCATCCGCTCGTTAAATTGCAGGGTGTCAGGAACGCCACCGAAGTCGGAGGCGGTAACCTGATCCGCATCGGCAGGCCCGGGGTCAGGCGCATCGTTCCCCCCGAACAGTGTCGGCGTGAGCGGGGCGTACGCGACCAGGTCAGAGTCGCTTTGCGCAACTCCCAGATCTGCAACGGGCTTGGAGTCGCTCTGCTCGACCGCCAGATCTTCCGCGGGGTCAGCCTCGCCCCACCTGTCCGCAATCAGATTTGTATCGAGCTTTCCCGCATCGGCCAGGAGTTCGGCGCCGGCAGCGTTACCGGACTCCGATTCCACATCAGGAGAGTGAAGGTCGCCATAGTCCACCGCTTCTGTGGACGAAAACCCCGCCGCCCAGTTGTCGGTATCCCAGCTGTCACCCCCACCGACCAGTTCAGTTTCGGTGAAATGTGACTCTACCGATGACGTCGGAGATCCCAGCTCATCGGCCGGTAACGGGGTGCTTTCGGTCTCGGTCGCATCCTCGAACTGTTCATTCGTTGCTCTCTCGCCGTCCGGCTCGATGGCAGCGGCAGCAAGAGACAGCGCCGAGAGCCGATCGGCTATCTCGCAATCATCCGGACGCTCTGAAGCGAGCTGCTGGTAAATCTCGAGTGCCCGCGCCTTGAATCCCTGCTGAATGTAGAGTTCCGCCATCGTACTGGTGACAAACGGCCCTCTTTCCCGGGGAATCGTCGAGACTGCCGGATCCACGGGTTCGACATCGGCATCAAGTCGCGCGTCACCCGTGCTTTCCACGCCGACTTCCGGCGAATGCGCATCGAGCGGTTCAGCATCTCCTCCGAACAGCGACTCGGGAACATCCGGGGCAGACGGGGGCGGCGGTTCACGAATCTCTTCGAGGTCCACCTCGGGCCCCGGTTCGCGCACAGCCTCGACTTCCACTTCAAGCGCCGGTTCACGAACGGGCTCCACGTCCGTCTCATGAACCGGTTCGAGAACGGGCTCCAGGTCCACTTCAGGCTGTAATCCCGGGACAGCGTCGACATCCTCCGCGAGCGGCGCTTCATGAACGAGCTCGACATCGTCACTGCTCTCGCGCGCAACAGCCGCAGGTTCCTCCGATGGGGCTCCCACAAGTGCCCCGGTCGACTCCGCGCTCGACTCGGCGTCTACTGGCGACCCGTGGGCCGATGACGGCGGAGCGGCAATTCCAAGCGGTTCGGTCAATTGGGCGAGATAAGCGGCAATCTCGGTATCATGCGGATCGCTGTTCAGGCCCCGTGTGTACCAGTGACGAGCCTCCGCAGTCTCACCACTCTCGCGCGCTATATCGCCGAGGTGCCGAAGCACAATGACGTTATCCGGGTCAAGAGCGAGGGCCTGCTCGAAAACCGTTCTCGCTTCGTCAGTGCGCTGCGCGTCGAAAAGCGCCTGCGCACAGACGACGTGGCCACTCATGTGACCAGGCTGTTGCGTCAGGTGCGCTCGGCAAATTGCTATGGCCTGTTCCGGATCACCGGCCTTGCGATACTCGTTTGCGAGTGGCGCGAAATACCGGCGTGGATTCTCGTAAAATCTGGCCCTTAGCTCGTCGATCCGGGTTGAGCTTTGCATCCTTGAACCTCTGGTTTGTACTGCTGTCTCCGCACTCGGTGCAGAATGGCTGAAGATACCGCGTGAGGAGGACTTGCGTCAATCGCACGAAGTGCCTGTGCTTCTTGCTTTTACGACCGCCGCGCCGATAATTTGCGAGGCTGTTCCACACCTCTTTTCACGCTGATTTCCCGGCCCTGTCAGGAGTAGGCCCCTTGCTGCAATCGATGCGGAGTTCCGCAAAGTACATCTGGATTTTCCTCATCATCTTTTTCGTCGGCGGCTTTCTTCTGGCCGAGACGTCAGGACTACTCGGAAGCGGCCCTGTGCGCACCAATACCGCGGTAGCGACGGTGAATGGCGAAGACATTCTCGCGACTGCCTGGTATAACGCGACTGCCGTCCTTGAACAGCAGGCAACGCAGCAGTCCGGGCGGGGAGTGTCGCTCGATGAACGCAAGCGTTTGTCAGACCAGGCGTTCGAGCAACTAGTGTCCGACGTGCTGCTGAAACAGGAATATCTGCGGCGTGGGATCAACGTCACTGACGAAGAACTGGCTGAAGCGGCAAAGTTCAGCCCGCCGCCGGAGCTTGCTCAGAGCGCGGAGCTACAGACAGATGGTCAGTTCGATCCGGAAAAATACCGGCGCTTTCTGTCCAGCGCGGCCGCGCGGCAACAGGGCATTCTGGTCCAGCTCGAGTCGTACTATCGAAACGCGGTCCCGAGGGAAAAGTTGTTCGAACAGGTGGCCGCAGATGTATACGTCAGCGATGAGCGGCTTTGGAGTATCTGGAAAGACTCCCACGATACCGCTCGGATTTCCTACGTTGCATTCAGGCCGGAGATGCTGCCGGATTCGGCAGTGAGCGTGCCCGCGTCGGAGATCAAAGATTATTACAACAGCAACAAGGAAGATTTCAACAGACCGGGCCACGCGGTCGTCTCGGTACTCGCCATTCCCCGATCGGTAACTGCGTCGGACAGCGCATCGGTGCGGAACCGCCTTGGGGCACTCCGCGCACGCATCTCTGGCGGAGAAAAATTCGAGGATGTCGCCCGCACTGAGTCCACCGACTCGGCTTCGGCCGCGAGCGGTGGCTCGCTTGGGAGCGGAGCACGCGGACGGTTTGTGCCGGCCTTCGAGGAAGCGGCTTACGCACTCGGCGTCGGCGAGATCTCGCAGCCGGTTCTTTCGCCTTTCGGCTATCACCTCATTCGCGTCGACGAGCGGAAGGGCGACACTCTGACGCTGCGACATATTCTGCTGCCAATACTCCAGGGCGATTCTGCTGCCACGGCAACTGATCGCCGCGCTGACGAGTTGGCACGACTCGCTGCCTCGACCGATAAGCCCGGGGCTTTTCAACAGGCAGCGACAAAACTCGGAATTCCGATTCAGAGAGCGTCGGTAGTCGATACCGACGCCCTCGTCATCAACGGCAAGTTCGTTCCCAGCGTTGGGCCGTGGGCGTTCCAAGGTGCAAAACCAGGCGAGACCAGTGAGCTGTTTGACGCTGAGGACGGCTACTATCTCGCCCGCCTCGACTCGGTGAACCGGGGCGGCATCGCCAGCCTGGAACAAGCCACGCCGGAAATTCGAAAGCTGCTGGGCCGAAGGCTCAAGGTTGCGAAGCTGATGCCGCGGGCAAAACAGTTTGCGGCGTCAGCAGCCGCCGCCTCACTCGAACAGGCAGCGCAGGCTGCGGCGCTGCCTGTGGCAAAGAGTCCTGCTTTCACTCGCATCAGTGGCGCGGAAGGTATTGGCCGGCTTAACGAAGCAATCGGCGCGGCGTTTTCGCTTCCCATTGGCGCTGTCAGCGGGCCGATTCAAACGTACGATGCGGTATTCGTGATTCGGGTCGACCAGCGGACCGTTGCCGATCGTGCCGTTTGGGAGAGGACGAAAGCGGCTCAGAGAACGCAGGTGGCCTCTCAGCTACGGCAGCAGAGAGTTCGCGAGTTCCTCACCAATTTGCGCGAGTCGGCCAAGGTTACCGACCGCCGCAAGGAAATCGAGGCCGCCAGCCGTCAGATCGTCGAGCAGTAGACATCGCTGTTCACACGACGCAAAAGAGGCCGCGCTGATCGCACGGCCTCTTTTCGTTGCTGGGTTCGGCCCCGCGCGGCCGATAACCCGGTTAAACGAGCCGCTTCGGCTCAGGACGCACTGCATCTTCAGGCTGAGGAGTGGTTCGTCGCGCCTCCAGCTCAGCAGCAGTGAGCCGTGACTCATAGCCGGGTGCGTCGCTCGAGTTGAGGTCGCGGGTGGCGTCATTGATATTCTTCTTGAATTCCTTGATGCCCTTCCCCATCGAGCCTGCGATCTCCGGGATTCGCTTCGCGCCAAAGAGGAGCAGAACGATCACGAGAATGATCATGATTTCGGGAAAACCTATGTTGCCGAGCATGTCTGCCTCCTAGAAGAGCGAACGGGCAATCAGGTAAGCTATCAGAACGCCCACCAGACTGAGCAAGGATACGTCGAGCGCCACCGGACCGAGCGCAAAGTTCAGGATCACCAGATCCACCGGAAGCGCGCCTACCGAAGGTGTTACCCCGGTAGTGAAGAATTCCTTCGCCGAGCCCGGCGGAAGAAATTTGCGGGCCACCTGAGTGAGGAGTCCGCCAACGATGAAACCAATTGCCAGAACGATGCCGTTGAAGACGATTCCGTGCCGGGTTGCGCTTTTTGGGGGCATTATGCGTGTCGCTCCATGACATAGGAAATAGACTCGATCAGGGCTGACCGCGCCACTGTGTCGGGTAGCCCGCTCAACGCTTCCTCCGCTTTCGCCGCATAGCGAGCGCCGCGAACACGCGCGTAGTCGAGACCGCCACTGTCGGCAACCATCCGCATAACCTCTGCGATTGGGCCATCGCGGGGCTCGCCGCCGGCAAAAAGTTTGTCCACCTTCAATCGGTTTGCGGGCGACATCTCGCGGAGCGCCGCAATCAGAGGAAGGGTCACCTTGTGCTCGCGCAGGTCGAGACCGGTTGGCTTGCCGGTGGTTTCCTCCTGCTCGGTGTAGTCGATGAGATCATCGGCGATCTGAAACGCCATTCCGAGAGATTCGCCAAACCTTGTCAAGGCCTCACAGTATCTGGCCGCCCCGCACATTGCGCCGACCGCACAGGCGGCGGACATGAGGGAGGCCGTTTTCGCCCGGATAAGACCATAATAGTCGTCTTCAGAAAACGAGAGCGGGTCGACCACTGCGAGCTGGCGCATCTCGCCGACACTCATATCGGTCGATGCGCGGGTGAGCACGCGCAAAGCTTCCAGATCGCCGGCGTCGACCAGCTTCCCCAGCGCGGTGGAGTAGAGGAAATCTCCCATGATCACCGAGATCTGGTGACTGAAGAGAGAGTTGAGCGTTGGCATGCCGCGCCGGAGTACAGAGTGATCCACAGCGTCGTCATGCACCAGCGTTGCAAGATGGATAAGTTCGACTGCTGCTGCGAGCCCGACCACCCGAGGTTCAGATTTGCCCTCGACGTCACTACAGAGAAGCACGAGCGTCGGCCGAAACATCTTGCCGCGCATTCCCATGAGGTGCTGCCCCATTTGCGCGACCAGCGGCGCGTCATGAAGCACCATCCTCTCCATCTCCATCGTTACCGAATTCAGCGGTTCACGAACTGGCTGTTGAATCCGGGCGAGCACGTCCGACGGCCGACCGGCTGTGAGAGTCGCCGGCGCAGCGCGACCGACGGTCACCGGGATGTCTGCGCCAAGGCTGATAGTCTGGCGCTGGCGTCGCGGAATCTGATATGCACGGCAATGACACGATGGTAGTACGACTCTGCCTCTTCGAGGCGGCCCAGCGCCTCGGCCGCTCGTCCGAGCAGGTAAAGAACTCCGACCAATTGACAGTCGCCCATTTGGGAATCGCGGGCGAGCCCTTGAAGAACCGCCGTCGCGACCGCCGGCTCATCCTTGTCGATGAAACATTGCCACATCGCTTCCGACGCCCGCAGCCGCTGCGCTTCGCCACGCGACGCTTTCTGAAACGATCCAATTGCTTCGTCGAGCAAACCCATTTCCCTGAAAGCAATTCCCAGATCGTAGTGGCTTTCAAAATCCGCGTTATCGACATTCCTGGAGATACCTTCCTTGAACTTGTCGAGCATCTCGCCGAAATCCTTCTGCTCGTTGTCCTCGGGCTCCTGATCGTGCGCCACCATTCTCGTGGAGGCCGGCGTGCGGTTTCGCTCCAGCCAATCGCCCAGGTCAACGAAATCGTCATCGGGAAGTCCGTTGGTTCCTTGCCTGCCGGTACGATTTGCCGTCTTTTCTGCAGTGGGGAAATCCACACTGTCGATTATCGGCGCCAGCTCGAGATGCAGAAGCTCAGCTTCAAGCTGCATTTTGTGGTCACCCCCAACCGGGTCGGCATCAGACGAGTCTTCCCATGTGCGGCTCTCGTTCGCTAGTGCCGGGTTTTCGACGTCCGGCAGAATGTAGACGAGGTCTGAAGCAGCTGCAGGCGAAGGTGCGGAGTAGACTTCTTCATCTATCGACTGAACTGACAATGGCGTAATCGCCGCGATGCGCTCGCGTTCCACAGACGTCATCCCGAGACCTTCCGGTGCACTGGGCGCCGCGGCCTCGACTTGGCGTTCCGGCACAGCCGTTGCCGCAGTGTGTTCGGATTCTTCCGTCTCAGCCGCAGGCTCGGCTTGTACAAATCCTTCCGGGATGACGCCTGCGTCGCTGCTGGTCCCGGCGCCCATAGCCTCTCCAATTGCCGCATCCGTAGCTGGCGCCCCGAGTTCAGCGGTATTGAAGTCCAGGTCGAGAAATACGAGGTCATCCTTCTTCCGCTGAGGCGGTGTCGCCGATCGCGTGGGCAGAAACGACGGGTCGATAACCTTCATGCGGTCGACAGCGGCTGTTGCCTCCACCGTCCGGCCTTCCGACTCGAGTGTTTCATACAGGAGCTGCAATTGCTCCAGTGCTTCGGGCTTACGGTCGGCACGGGCGAGCTGCTCAGCGAGCATGAGCCGTACATCGCCCTGCCCGGGGCAGAGATCCGCAAAACTCCTTGAGCGCACGGAGTGCCTCGTCCACCTTTCCGAGGCGCTGCATCCGGTCTGCGTACTCGAGGAAATTCTGGTTGGCGTCGCTATTGAAGCCTTTTTTCGCGCTGAGGATCCGAGTTTGTAGTAAATGACCGTCCGGCCTGGCGCGTATCTCAGGATCTTGTTGCACAGCGCGATAGCATTGTTGAAAAAACCGCCTTCGGCGTACAGGTCTGCAGCCTTCTCGTAATAGCCGATGGCCTGCTCGTTGTTGCCGATACGGTAGTGCAGACCGCCGACCTTGTTGTACAAGGGAACTTCGCGATCCTCTTCACCCGCACGCGTGTGGTTGAGAATCTGCTCGTAAAGCTCGAGCGGCTTTTCGTACTGTTTTTTGTTCTCGAACTCGGCGGCCTTCTTCTTGAGCTTATCGATGTTGGACATCTTGAGTGATGAGGCGTGACCAGCGGGCGCACCCGGCGTGACGACTACCGCTATGCGCTCAAGTTATCGGCAGCGCCGTAAGCGTGACAAGGTTTTCCTCGCGCCCACGTGCTCCTACAACGACGATCACCGTACCAATACGGTATCTCCCGGACATCATCTGCGTGGAAGATCGCGAGGTCGGCTGAAAAACCTGTGGCGATCTGACCTGTTTCTGCGGCGAGCCCAAGCGCTGCCGCCCCGTTCACGGTTGCGGCGATAAGAACCTCCGCTGCGCTCATGCCGAGCTGGCTCACGCCCAGAGTGAGGATGAGGGGAAAGTTGAACGTCGGTGAAGTGCCGGGATTGAAGTCGGTTGCCAGCGCCACCGCCGCGCCAGCGTCGATGAGACGGCGCGCAGGCGCCTGCCTGTGCTTGCCGAGGAACAGCATTGTGCCGGGAAGAAGCGTTGCGACCGTGCCGGAGGTTGCGATTGCCTCGATACCGGCTGCCGAAATCGAGGCGAGGTGGTCCGCAGAGATAGCGCCCAGCTCGGCGGCCAGTTCGGCACCACCGTAGGGTTCGAGCTCATCGGCGTGGAGTTTCAGCCCGAGGCCGGCCGATCTGGATGCTGTGAGGATAGAACGTGTTTCGGCGATTGTGAACACACCGGGCTCGCAGAACACATCAGCGAAGCGAGCCAGCTTATCGCGGGCGACCACTGGGAGCAATTCATTCAACAGAAGGGCTACGTAATCGGAGCGACTCCTGTCAGCCCCCCGATGATCGAGCGGAATCTCGTGGGCTCCAAGCCACGTCGGTATGAGGCGCATCGGCAGTGCTTCGCTAAGACGCCTGACAACGCGCAGCGATTTGAGCTCGTCATCGACCGATAGTCCGTAACCGGACTTCACTTCAATGGTCGTCGATCCATACGAAGCGAGCCTGCGCAGGCGCGGCAGTGCAAGTGCATAAAGGTCGTCTTCGCTCCGCGCACGCAGATCCGCAACGGATGAGTGGATTCCACCGCCACGCCGCGCAATAGCCATATAATCCGCACCCGCAGCGCGCTGCTCATGTTCTTCGTACCGCGCTCTGCCAAAAAGCGCATGGGTATGCGAGTCCACCAGTCCGGGGGTGATCACCGTATTCGCACAATCAATGCGCGTAGCGTCCGGAAATTCACGCTCCAGATCTGCCTGCGAACCCACCGCCGCGATGCGCTCGTTTTCAATCGCGATTGCGGTCCCGGTCAGTACTCCCGCCTCGCCCATTTCAATCCCGCGACGACCACGCGCAGGACCCGCGCACGTCACAACCTGCGCGGCGTTTACGAAGAGGATCTGACTCAATGTCCGGAGCTATGCCATGACATCGCGAATGCGCGACAGCCGTAGTGGCGCCTGCGCTTCGCCGCGGCAGGCATAATAGCATGCGTTACAGTCTATCGGTCGATATTTCCGAAACTCGCTCCAGTGAAAATCGGTGGCGAAGTCCGGACAGCGCTTGACGTGTCCGGTGGGATCGACGTGGATCGTGCGCATTCCGGAGCGACACGGCTCCATTGCTTCGCCGCGAACATAGCGGGGAATCTGCTCGAGGTAGTAATCCGAGTTCGTGATCACTCCCCGCTTTCGCCGTTTGAACGCCAGCAACTCTTCGATCACCGCTTCCAGCTCCGGGACCCGCGACTGAGCGATGAGACCATCGCGGCTGCCATTCTTGGAATCCGTATACGAGCTGAAGTTGACCCCGCAGCCGAGCTGCTCGGCACGTGTGACGATAGGCATCAACTGATCCAGGTTGGAATCCTTTATCACCGTGTTGAAGCGGATGCTGTCGATGCCGATTGTGCGCATACGCGGGATGACATCGAAGATCTTTGCCGAAAGTCCGGGAATGCCGCGAGCGGTGTCGTGGCGTTCGTCGAGAAAATCGAGGGAGAAATTGAACTGGTGAATGCCCGCGTCCCACAGTGACTTGGCGCGTTCGATCGTCAGCATGCCGCCGTGTGTAAGAAGCGTCGAGTATTGTACGCTGACGGCATCGCTCACCGATGAGACGATGTCTTCAAGATCACGGCGGAGAGTCGGCTCACCCCCCGTATACGTGATCATCATCGGATTGAAGAACCTGGCGGCGTCGACAAAGCTCTTGAGTTCATTCGCCCGCGCCGATGGTTCTGTCTTCCAGTAGTCGCAGAAACCGCACCGCGCATTGCACCGAAGCGTGACCTCGAAATGAACGAGAATGGGCTTGTTGACGACGGTCAGATATGCGTACTTCGCGAGAAATACGGGAACATGCCAGGGTTTGAACTTGCTCGACAGCATTCAGCTTTTCTGATCGGGAGCTGGCAGAGGCGGCATCGGCAGAATTATGCCGTGGGCATTTGCGGTTTCGATTGCAGCCTTGTATCCGGCGTCAGCATGACGCGCGACACCAATGCCGGGATCGTTGGTCAGAACACGCTCGAGTCGCAGCCGCATTTCAGCGCTTCCGTCCGCGACAATGACCTGCCCGGCGTGCAGGGAGTTGCCAATCCCGACGCCGCCACCGTGGTGGAACGACACCCACGAGGCACCGCTGGCGACGTTCAACATTGCGTTGAGAATTGCCCAGTCGGCGATGGCGTCGCTGCCATCGCGCATTCCTTCCGTTTCCCTGAATGGCGAGGCAACGCTGCCGGTATCCAGATGATCGCGGCCTATCACCACTGGTGCCGAAAGTTCTCCAGACGCTACGAGATCGTTGATGGCAACCCCGAACCGCGCTCGCTCGCCCTGTCCGAGCCAGCAGATCCGGGCGGGAAGACCCTGAAAGCTGATTCTTTCACGCGCGAGTGTAATCCATCGCCTCAAGTGCTCGTCGGCCGGGAAGAGATCGAGCACCAGGTCGTCCGTTCTTGCGATATCTGCCGGATCACCCGAGAGCGCAACCCAGCGGAACGGACCCTTCCCTTCGCAGAAAAGTGGTCGCACATACTCAGGGACAAAGCCCGGAATGCTGAACGCGTCGTCGACGCCGGCATCGAATGCCACAGTTCGTATGTTGTTGCCATAATCGAACGTGATGGAGCCCATCCGCTGAAGCGCGAGCATCGCCGTTACGTGGACTACCGCCGAGGCCGTTGATAGCTCCACATACCCGTCCGGATCGGCCGTACGCAGTGCGAGGGCTTCACTCAGCGGCATCCCCGCCGGCACGTAACCGTTCAGCATGTCGTGGGCGCTCGTTTGATCTGTCAGTACGTCGGGAATCCTTCCACGCGCGACCAGCTCGGGAATGACATCCGCTGCATTCCCAACCAGGCCAACGGCAAGCGCCGCGCGGTGGTCCAGCGCAACGTCCAGCCATGCCAGAGCTTCTTCGAGACTACCGGTCTTGCGGTCGCAGTACCCGGTGCCGATCCGCTTGTCTACGCGGGATTCATCAACCTCGATCGCGAGCACAGCGGCACCCTGCATCGTCGCCGCAAGCGGTTGCGCACCGCCCATCCCACCGAGGCCTGCCGTGACTACCAGTCGCCCGGCCAGGGTTCCGCCGAAGTGCCGCTCCGCTACTGAGCCGAACGTTTCGTACGTACCCTGAACGATTCCCTGTGAACCGATATATATCCAGGAACCAGCAGTCATCTGTCCATACATCGTGAGGCCCATCCGCTCCAGTTCACGGAACTTGTCCCACGTTGCCCACCTTCCCACCAGATTGCTGTTGGCGATCAGAACCCGTGGTGCCGACGTATGCGTTCGGAATACCGCAACGGGCTTGCCGCTCTGGACGATCAGCGTTTCGTCGTCCCCAAGCACGCGCAGCGATCGCACTATTGCGTCGAACGACTCCCAGTTGCGCGCGGCCTTGCCCGTTCCGCCATATACGACAAGCTCCTCGGGACGCTCAGCGACATCCGGATCGAGATTGTTCATCAGCATCCGAAGGGCAGCTTCCTGCTGCCACCCCCGGCACGATATCTCGCGGCCACGGGGTGATCTGACGGGCGCGCGACGCGATATCGTCACGCCGTTCGGTGCGGGCACCCCTTCCGTAATCGTGCCATCAGCAATCACGTGTTGAACCCGCCGCTTTCAATGGCTGAGGCAAGAGCCGCAATGTCGCCGCTCAACGCCCGGTCGTCGTCGAGATGCGAGACGGTCGATCGCACCGTATTGTGCGCCCTCTGCATCCTGGGGCCCGGTTTAACCGGCGCGCGAAAGTCCAACGCCTGCGCAGCGCACATCAGCTCGATAGCGAGCACATTTCTCACGTTGCCAATGATGCGCCGCGCCTTCCAGGCCGCGCCCATCGACATTGGTACAACGTCCTCCCTGTTCCCGTCGGTGGGAATCGTGTCAACCGTAGCGGGATGCGACAACACTTTGCATTCACTGGCGAGTGCGGCCGCGGTAACCTGAGCCATCATGAAACCGGAGTTGACCCCCGCATCTGCCGAAAGGAAGGCAGGCAATCCTTGGTTGAAATCAGGATGTACCAGGCGGTCAATCCGCCTCTCAGCGATGGTTGCGAGGTTGGTCATGATAATGGCGAGGAAGTCGAGCGCCATCCCCACCGCCTGCCCGTGAAAATTGCCGCCGCTCAGTGTTTCGCCGTTCTCGAACACGAGTGGATTGTCGGTGGCGGCGTTCAGCTCGCGCGTGACGATATCTGCAATCCAGTCGAGCGCGTCCAGAACAGGCCCGTGAACCTGGGGCATGCATCGAAGGCAGTACGGATCCTGCACCCTCGGATCGCCAAACCGATGGGATTCCCTGAGCGCGCTATCCGCCAATAGATCGCGAAGAAGTGCTGCCGACCGGCGCTGTCCGGACTGCCCCCTTGCGTCGTGAATCCGCTCATCGAACGCAACTGGAGTTCCAAGCAATGCTTCGAGAGACATCGCGCCGGCGACATGCGCCGTTTGCCAGAGCGTTCGCGCGTCGGCAACAGCAAGGGACGCGATCGCGGTATGCGCCTGTGTGCCATTGATGAGAGTGATTCCTTCTTTGGGTCCAAGCTGGAGAGGCTCGAGACCGTTGTCGCGGAGGGCGCGTGCCGCGTCACGCGCCGGATTTTCGTCCTGGCACAGCGTGCCTTCCCCAATAAGTGCTAGTCCGAGGGCTGCGAGCGGTGCAAGATCCCCGCTTGCCCCCACGCTGCCTTGCTCGTGCACCAGTGGGTAAAGACCGGCGTTCAACATGCCGATCAGCAGATCGACCAGCGCGGGCCTCGCGCCGGAGAATCCCTTCGCGAGCACATTGGCCCGAAGCAGCATCATTGCGCGCACTTCGCGTTGCGGCAGAAACGGACCTACCCCCGCCGCATGGCTGCGAACGAGGTTCACCTGCAGCTCGGCTAGCCGGTCGCGCGGGATGGCTATCTCGGAAAGCTTGCCGAATCCGGTAGTAACGCCGTAAACCACATCGCCCCGCTCGACGATGCCGGCAATGACGAGTTGCGTGTTCCGCATTTTCGATCGCGACCCGGGCCCAAGGGTTACTCCAGCTCCGCCATCAGACACGGCACGCACGCCTTCGATGTCCAGCGAGTTCCCATCGATCTCGATGCTGGAAACGCCCTCAGCCATTCACGCCGCTCTCGCGCATTCGAAGTGTCTCCGCATCTGAATCCCACCGCCAGGGTGAATTTCTACCCTGAAGATGGACGCCGCCAAGCCACCGGTCGGCACCCCCCATGTCGATCCAGTCGCGCCCGCCCGCGAGAACCGAGCGTCCTGCCTCCGTCAGGGCAACCTGCGCGTTTCGAAATGCCGCCGAATCCTCACCATCGCGAGGATAGCGGATCCGGTCGCCCGAGGCATATGAAACGAGCGGCTCAGGCTTCGCGCTCATGCGCTCCAGGTAACCCGCCACCGCCATGTCACCGCAGAAGACACGGGCTTCGCGCTGCGAAACGCGTTTGAACAGTTCCGAAAATCCAAGAGGTCCGCCGGAGACCGCTTCCAACAGTTGTGACTCCGATCGCGACAATCCGTTTCGCGCGGACGGAAATTCTTCGAGTGCCCGGAAAAATGCGTCACGAAGAAATGGCAGCGGGGTCGTATCACCGCGGATGAACAACTCTACATCCTGCAGATCGGAGGACGTAAACGCACGCCACGCATCCCGGCCGACCTTGAGCATCTCCCCGGTGACCGGAGCGCGCTTTTCGAAAAGCGATGGGTAATCCTCAACAGCGGTATTGCCGAGGTAACCTTCGATGCAGACAATATCGAGGCGAGGATGGGTCTCGCTCGAGTCCCCGGACCAGTTGGCCGAGAAGAAATCGAGCAGCTGAATAAGCTGCAGCTGATCGTACAGGTCCCATTCGAACCAGAGCACTACCTGGTCGTAGCAGTCAAAGCGCATCAGCGTCGAGTCGCGCTCGGCGAAATCCGCACGAATCCGGGCGGCCTCACCCAGCCCTTCGCCAGCAAGGAAGTCGGCGCGCACCAGGCTAAGCTGCGTAAGGGGCAATCGCGGGACCGGCCCCTCATGGAGGATGTCGCGCCACGCAAGCACATCGCCGGCGATCCCCGAGGCCCTGATCAGATCTCCTGCACAGTCACCGTTGGTGATGTGTAGAATCGATTGCATCGCGCTACTGTCCGGATTGCCGGTAGGTCTGCCTGTCGTAGTTGAACTTTATGTCTGGCTGCGCGGTCAAGGCGATGAAGAAGTTGAACGCGAAGTTACCGTTCGGACCTTTGGTAAACGCGAAAATGGTGCGCCAGTCATGCAACTCGCGCTGTAACGTCACCGTCTGACTCCCGAACTGCGCGGCCTGAAAATCGTAGTTAGTGCCCCACGACGCTGACCACTTCGGCGTGATGTTGAAGCTCATCTGCGAGTTGAGATTCTCTCGCGACGGGGTCCGTATGAATGGCCCCCCTGCCGTAAGACGATCTACCGGAACCGCACCCACCGGGTTGGTCTGCTGAGTAAGCACACACTGGTCGAAGACGAAGGGATTGCCGACAAATGGCTGACATCGGGTCCGCGGGTCATCGTCGATGACGACGCCGTTACCGGTCGGCGCGCGTTGACGCGACGAGCTGAACGTAAACGAAGCCTGCCATCCTTGTGTCTCGGGAATTCCAAACTGCCGGTTCCCGATCGAGCTTCCAGCAACTGGCGTTGAAGCAATACGCTGGACGAGCGCGTCATCTGCGCTCCGCTCCAGGCGCTCGATCTGCGGATTGGGCTGCGGCACCGCGCGGCCCAGGATACGATTGATGGCAGCGAAGATTCCCGACTGGTTGTTGAATGACAGCGACGCGTTGATGCCAGTCCGAAACGGTTTGAACAGCGCCGTGTCGCTGAGCACGCTTCCCTCGAACAGGGAGTACTGTACGCCTAACCGAAAGCTGGGCAGAAGCTCGGATGTCACGTCATAGCTGAACTGATCGGTTGTAAAGCCAGACCTGCCCGTGGCGCGCTTCAACTCGAAGTCGTATGTCAGAGGTGAGAAAGTGAGCGCCAGCAGCTTCACCTTCTTCGCCTCGGCCGTAGAGCTCGTGTCCTTCGTCCTCAGCTTTGCCTCGAGCGTCTGTGCGAGTTGCAGCGTGACCTGATTCGCGGCAAGTGAGCCGATGTAGTTGCGCGGGTTCTCATTCAGCGCCGCGAGAAACTCATTGCTAACCTGCGCCGCGGGCGCATACCGATAGCTAAGGACGGGCGATATTGAATGCCTGAAGCGGGTGACTCCGCCAAAACCCGGGAAGAGACCGAACACCGTGGGAGCTGCCGAAGCGCCGTAGCTCAATCGCTTTGACTGATTAACGAAGCGCCCGCCGGTAAGTTGAGTGCGAACCCAATAGCCACGGGGATCTACGTTCGTCAGACCGATGCTCGGCGCCAGGTTGAACGTGCCTTGCAGCAGCGTCGGCAGCGCGAACGAAGTCTCGAAATCAACCTCGGTACTGTACGTCTTGCCGAAAATCCGGTTGGTCGTGCGGGTCGGGTCCGGGGGATCGATGATTGGTATGGTTATCGGCGCCGTGTTTTCGAGATCCGACACCCGAAAAGAGTTCTGTAAGGTGAAGCCGAAGATCTTGAAGGGCGTTCCGATCGACAGCCGGGTTGCCCGGGAATCGCCGCGAACCCGGACGGTGTCCGGAACACCGTTCCTGTCGTCGTCGGCTCCCGTGAACCGGAATCCAAGCGGGCCTGTCACGTCCACCTTCAGCTGTTGTGCATTGGTGACATTTAGTGACGGCGTCCACTCCAGCCACCGGGCGAGCTCCAGCGTCGGTGTGCTGAGGCTGAAATTGGGGAAATCCCGACTTACTTCCTCGCGCCCCGGATACTGCCGCTGACTTCCACCGAGGCTGAGCGATGCCGGTCCCAGTTTCTGCTGATAGTTCGCCTGACTCTGAATTGTCGCAAGCACCTGACGCGGATCGAACGTGTTCTGACGTTGCAGCACGGTGCTGGTTACATAATTGATATCGGTCGTCAGACTCGATGTCTGAGAGAAATTCTGCTGGTGTCCCCACGAGTATGCCGTGTTTTTCTGCCCGTCACGCTGCGCCAGCCGCGAAACCGCCAGCCGACCGGTCAGGAAACGATCGAGCCAGCGATATCTCCATTCTCCGTTAACCCTCACCCAACCCGGATCGCCGTCCGATGCACCTGCTCCACTCCGCCAGTCGAGCGAAACCTGACCGTCCATATAATCGCTGTATGCGAAGTAGTAACCAATGTTCTCCACATGGCGGCGGTAGGTGGGACTGTTTCGAAAGAGCTCGCTGACGCCGAACCGCGGTGTCAGTATCCCGCTTCGCCTTCCCGATCGCATGTCCTGGAAGATGAATGGCAACCACATCACCGGGATGTCCCCGATGTACAGCACCGCGGGGCGCGCAACCATGATGTTTCGCGACACGAGCTTGATTTCCTTTGCCTGGAACCGGTAATCCGGAATCGAGTCGTCACAGCTGGTAATCGAGCCGCCACGGACATAGTAAGAAGGCTGCCGTCCTCTCGTAGTGTCGAGAACGAAGGCAGTCTGCATCCCCCCGACGAACCACTTCTGTCCCGTCCCTTCAATGGCCGTGCTGATATTCGTCACGCTGCCGCGGCGGGCAACGATGTCGTAGCGCAGCTGGCCGAGCGCGACCACATCGGATGCGGAGCCTTGCGAAGGATCCCTGAGTATCAGCGTATCGCCGCGTGCAAGGACGATCTTTGTCGAATCATTGTAGGTGATGGTATCACCCACGAGGAGGGTCGTCCCGCGCCCGACGGCGGCAGGCCCTCCCTCCAGATAGAGAGTGCGCGACCTGGCGTTGAAAGTCACTTTCACGCCCTGGTATCGGGTAACCGAATATCCGGGTCGATCGAGAAGCGCTCTCGTCACCGAGTCGGCTTCCGCCCATTCAATCAGCTTGCGCGCCGCCGCCGAATCGACGCGAAGTGTATCTCCCGCGACACGGCGGATTGTATCGTCGGGGGTCGGCCGCGCGCTTTGCGGCACGACAGGCCGGACCGGCCGCGTTGGCTGTGCGTAGGCAGCGCAGGGCAGGATCAATAACCCGAGCACGACCAGCAAGCGCCTCATAGATCCACTCCCAGTCGGCGTGGCTCACGTCCTCCGGTTCCCGTAACGAGTCCCATCTCGCGGTCAGCCTCACGACGAGCTTCAAGCTCGGCAGCCAGGGCCCGCTTGCGGCGCCGCCTCGTTACTGCGTACGAAAGTACAAGCCCCAGCTCGAACAGCAGGTAAAGCGGCCCGGCGAGCGCGAACAGCGTCGTGGGGCTCGCATCGGGGGTGATGAATGCCGAAGCAATCACACATACCACAATGGCATGACGCCGGTACTTCGAGAGTGTCTGCGGATTGACGATTCCAAGTACGGTCAGCAGCAGGATGGCAATCGGAAGCTCGAAGGCAATTCCGAAAGCAAGCATCATGCTGAACGCGAAATCGAAGTACTGGGTCGCTTCGATCATCGGCGTAAGCGAAGCCGACTCGAACCCGTGAAAAAAGCGCAGCGTGAATGGCAGGACAATTTTGAAGCAAAGCGCGACTCCCCCCAGGAACAGGGCGACCATTCCAAACGCTGTGGGAATGATGATGCGCTTCTCGTGCGAGTGCAGCGCCGGCGCAAGAAAGCCCCAGAGCTGATACCCTATTACCGGCGTCGCCAGCAACATGCCGGTGATGAGCGAAGCATTCAGAATGATTTTGAACGATGTTCCCGGGTGGGTATACACGAGACTGCCGTTTTTCAGGTACGGCTTGATCGGCTGTGCGAGCAACCCTACCAGGTCCAGACGTTTCTGAGACAGAACAACAAACGATACGACCACCCCGAGAAGAATGGCCCCCGCAATCCAGAAAAGCCGGTGCCGCAGCTCCTCGAGGTGATCGAGAAACGGCATTTCAATTTCACGCGTGGCACCCGCCATGACGCTCAAACCGTCAGGAGAGGAGCCGCAGCCGTTCGCGCGCCAGGTCAGCCTCGTCCGACTGCGGATAACTGCGAATCACCTCGTTGAACAGTCTTCGTGCGCTTGTGGTACGGCGAGCTGTCTGGGCCATCACAGCGCGCTTGTACAGCGCGGTCGGCGCGCGAATGGATGACGAGTACTTAGCGCCCACCAGCGCATATGCCGAATCCGCTGCGGCAGCATTTCCCTCGGCCGCGTATGCCTCTGCCAGATAGAACTGCGCATCGTCCGCAATATCCGATTCGGGAAACCGGCGGAGAAGATCGCTGAATGCGGCCCGGGCCGCCCTGTTACCGCCCCGGGACTGCTGGTCGCGACCAAGCTGGAACAGCTCGTTCGGTCCCGGAGCATCTTCCACTGGCGGCACGACAACCGGAGTCGACGTCTCCGCTGTCGGCAACGGCGACGATTGCGCCTGCGGCTGGCGGTTGCGCTGCTCGAGCGTGGCCCGCATTTCCTGCAACCGCCGCTGGCTTTGCCCACTTATCTCCTGAACCTGCAGGATGTCCTGTCGCAGCGCGCGAATCTCACTCTGCGACTCAGCGCGGACACGGCTCAGTCTCGTGCCAAACGCGGCGAGGCTGTCGTTGATCGCCCGCAGCGAACCGAGTATCTGGACGATCTGTGTGACGCGAACCGAATCCGCGGCTGCGTTATCGGTGCGAACCACGTTTACCTCTTCCCGCAGATCGTCCATCTGGCCGATGGACGCAAAGCACCCTGTGGCCGAGGCTACGACCGCCGCCAAAAGAAAAAACTTGGCCTGCCTGGCCTGATCCCGCATCGTCATCCCCCGGCGATAATCTCGAATTCTACACGCCGGTTGAGGGCGTATGCCTCTTCGTTGCGGCCTTCGACAGCCGGCCGCTCCTCTCCAAGCGTGACTATTTCAACCCTTGCCTCATCCACGCCAAGCGCAGCCAGATACCGCTTCACTTCGGCTGCCCTGCGCAAGCCTAACGCGAGGTTGTACTCGTCGGAGCCCTGGGAGTCCGCATGTCCGGTGATTCTGATCCGCATGTTCGGGTGTCGCAGCAGCACCGGCGCTTTCGCCTCCACCGCTGCCTGCGATTCGTCGGCCAGGGTCGATTCCTCGAGGTCGAAATAGATCGTCGCAACCATTGCGGATCGCTCACTGGATGTGACGGGAGCCGTCGTTGCCGGTCCGGCAGCCGCTGCTACAGCTGCTGCCGCTGAGGCAGCGGCACGCGCCGCCTCGGCCCGTGCGACGCTGTCCTGCCTCGTTTGCTCGCGGAGCAGACTGTCGGCATTGATGCGGCGAGGCGCAGGCGCGTTCTTCGGCTTTCTGGAGCACCCGGCGATTGCGACGGCCGCGATGAATGCAATTCCGGCTACGCGGGCGAGAACGAACATTGACTGCCTCCAGTAAGATGTTGGTTGCCGCCGCTCATCACTGAGCCTTCACGAGGGGCGACCAGGCTGAAAGCCGCGCGCCGGCGTTGCGCGTGAGCTGCCGAAAACGGCCGGACTCCGTGTCGAGAATCCAGATCTGCTTGGATCCTCCACGGGTTGAAGAGATAGCGAGATGCCTGCCGTCCGGAGCCCAGGAGGGGCCTTCGTTCTCGCCTTCGCTCGTCAGCCGTCGCGGTTCCTTGTCCCGAATATTGATCATCCATACCTGAAAGTCGCCATTTTGCTGCTCGTACGCGACTGCGCGTCCATCGGGCGACCAATCCGGCGCTGCCCGGTAACTGCGCACACCCGGAGTGAATGGCGTCAACAGTTCGAGGTTCGCTCCATCGGTGTCGATAGTGTAAATCTGCGGGAAGCGCGATCGTGTGGAGAAAAAGGCAATCTGACGGCCGTCAGGGCTGAATGTCGGCGATCCGTTGTCCGTTCCGCGGCCAAACGTCAGCCTCTGCGTCACCGACTCGTCTTCCACGCTGACCATCATCAGGTCGGTTCCGTTCTCGGTACTTGTCGCATACACGACGTGTCGCCCATCGTGTGAATACACGGGCGTGATATTGAGCCCCCCGCCACCGATCTTATTGGTTCTGCCGCTGACGACGTTGATCTCCTCCAGCTGAGTTCCCGCGCCTCCATCCAGAAATCTGGAATAGACGATTTTCTCACCGTTGGGATGCCAGGACGGTGAGAGTGAAAGCCCGCGCTTCGTCAACGGCCGGTCGTTGGCACCATCGGAGTCGACAACGCGAATGAGCCCACCATGTACATATGCCAGGCGGGACGCCGCGATACCGCCGCGACCGGTGATCCACCGTTCTATCTCATCACTTATTCTATGGACTCCCATACGTTCGCCTTCCGCCGCGGCGGTGCGCGCCGCGCTGTCCTGCCTCGCCATGCCTTCTGCGCCACGAGTGATCGATACCGCCACTGAATCCCTGCGGTCCTCCTCCCAGCGCGCCAGACCTCGCCTCACGTATGCGGTGGCGGTCGAATCACGACGCAGGGAATCGCGCACAATGAAACGCCGGGCCCGCGTGTCCTTTTTGAGTGGCGGCTTTCTCATGATCGCTGCGCGGGCTCGGAGCCGGCGTTGCACTGAATCGCGTAGCAGCCTTTCCCTCGCCGTTGTCGCAGTCGAAACGGATTCGACCAGATCCGCATCACGATTTGGCGGAATGCCGGACACGCGGAAATCCTGCGACTGCAGGCGCCGCTTTGCGCTTACATCATAAAGCGTCACCCGAAAACCGGAACCTATTCGCGTTGCCTGAACGATGGCCGCGATACCCAGGCTCGAGAACAACGAATAATTGTATCCGTTCGCCTGAACGGGCATCATGCCTCGCATCGTTGCATCGTCGAGAACGATGGGCGTCACACGGTCGCCATAGTCGAGATCACGATGGATGATCGTGCGGACCGAGTCGCCGGAGGTGGTATCCACCGGCATTACAAGCACCTTCGGGCTTGTGCCACGTGGATAGCTGAGGCCGAGACGAACCCCTGGCTGCGGAGTTTGAGGCGGCGGCGGAAGCGTGTCCTGACCGCAGGCGCGTGTGCTGACAACAGCTGCTGCAACCAGTACGACAGCAGCAAGAGAATAAGTGCGTGGATTCATCTGAGGAAACGGGGGTCAAAGCTGAACACTACGGGCAGTGCATCATCACGGAATCCCTCGGGCAGCGCGCCGAACTCGCGCGCAGCTGCTTCGACCGCGCCTTGTGCCTCGAGGTCGAAAGCGTAGGACCCGGACCGCGTGATAAATCCAATTCCGATGACAGAACCGTCACGGCGAATCACGAATCTAACCTCCGCACGCAGACCGGTGTTCGCGTCCGCCGGATTGAAACGGAGAGCGATTTGCCGGACGATGTTGTTGAGATACCCTGGGAAGGGGAAATCGATTCCCTCCGTCTGTACCGTCGCGACGTCGGTGCCCTTGCCGCCAATCGGACCACCGCCGGCCCGCGGCGCAGCCGTCTTTGGCGTCGCGACTGCCGGCCGTTCAACGGGTGTAGCGCGCGGCAGTGTTTTTTGCGGAGCGGATTTTGGCGTCGGGATGACAGATTGCTTTGGGGGAACCGGCGCGGGGGGTTCGACCACCGGTGGAGTCAGCGGGCGCGTAACAGGCTCTGGCTGGACTTCACCAATGGCTCTCGGCCCGGGAGGCGCAGCGACAATATCCACTTTGTAAATCGGCGGCATCGCCTGCGGGACGCCCTTCTTGAAACCCACGAGCGCGAGAGCGGCAACCGAGAGATGAAGCGTCAGCGAAACACCGATCGGGCCCGAGAGCCGAGCCCGCCCTGCAGCGGCAATCACTGACGCTCCCCTTCCGGCTCTGCGACGAGGCCTACATCGGCGACTCCGCTTGCCCGCATCACCGCGAGGACTTTCACAACCGAGCCATAAGGCACGCCTTCATCGGCGCGGAGGTAGACACCATCCTTCCCACGCGCAGACGCGAGCGCTTTGAACGTCGCGCGAAATTCCGGAAAAGTGAGAACGGTCTCATCGACATGAACTTTGCCGGCGCGATCGACTGTAACGACCAGCCCGCTCTTCGTTTCCAGCGGGCGTGCCTCGGCCTTCGGGAGCGCGACATCGATGCCGCCCTGCATGATGGGAGCGGTAATCATGAAGATCACCATCAACAACATCATCACGTCGATCAGGCTGACGACGTTAATCTCTGCGTTGAGCTGCATCCTTTCCCGCCGCCGCACTAGATACGCCCCTCTCTCACCAGCAGCGCAATAAGCTCGGAACCAAAACCATCGAGCTCACCGTCGAACCGGTTCAATCGGTGGGCAAAAATATTGTAGCCAAAAACCGCTGGAATCGCCACCGCAAGGGCTGCGGCGGTGGCGATGAGCGCCTCCGCAACGCCGGGCGCGACTGCGCCGATATTCCCGGACCCCTTGGTGGCAATTCCAATGAATGCATCGATAACGCCAAGCACGGTTCCCAGCAGCCCGATGAGCGGGCTCACGGATCCGATGGTGGCGAGCGTCGGTACGAACCTTCCCAGCTGATCGCGAACCGCTCCGCTTTCCGAATCGAGAACCAGGCGAAGCGCTTCGACCTGAGAGGCGCTCATTCGTGCCTTGCGTTCGCTGGTGGGCGACAATGCGGGAGTGGTTTCGGTAATGAACCGCGTCGCTCGGGCCATCACGCTCTTGTGGGGACTTGCGGGGGATCTCAGCGCGTTATCCGCGGCTTCGTCCAGCGAATGAGATCTTTCGAAATCCTCCATAAAAGCCTTCGACGCCCGCTCGGCCCGTTTGAACTCACGGACCTTCGAGGCCATGATGGTCCAGCTCATTACTGACAGGATGCCGAGCACTGCCAGAACGATCTTGGTGGCGCCGGTAGAGCTCATGATCAGCTCGGTTGGCGACGAAGGAATCGCAGCGCCTACCTGCAACATCAACGCTGGCATCACGTTCGGACAGCCGCCCTTTGAGTGCTGGACCAGGCGAAAGTCTCAGCCAACCCATCCTCGAGCGAAACTTCGGGGCGCCACCCCAGAACCGCTTGCGCCTTCGCGCAATCGAGAAATGACTCCATCTGCTCGCCGGGCCGGCTCGGAGCAAACACCACCTCGGCGTTGCTGCCCGCCGCTTTGTTCAGCAGGCCGGCGAGCTCAATGACCGACGTCCCCGTCCCGGTACCAACGTTGAACGATCGGGTGTCAACCCGCTCCGCGGGTGGCAGTGGCCGCGTCAGGCCAAGATAGACGGCCCGCGCCACGTCCCCGACGTAGACGTAATCTCTGGTCTGCTTGCCATCACCAAATACGGTCAGTGAATCCCCGTCCAGGATGCGGGTGCAGAAAATCGCCACGACACCCGCTTCGCCATGCGGATCCTGCCGGGGACCGTAAACATTGCCGAACCTCAACGTCACGTGCTCGAGTGAGTGGAGACGCCCGTAACAGGCGAGGTAATACTCGGACGCGAGTTTGGATATGGCGTACGGCGACTCCGGCTCCTTGGGATAATTCTCGACGTTCGGAGGAGTGTTGAAGTCACCATAGATGGCGCCGCCAGTCGAAGTAAACGCGACCCGGGTCTTTCTCCCACCGAGTCTTACCGCTTCCAGAAGATTGAGCGTTCCAAGGATATTGGTCGTGGCATCAAGCACAGGGTCTGCCAAACTCTTGCGCACGTCGATCTGAGCCGCGAGGTGAACGAGCAAATCGAAGTTCCCCCTGAGAACGATGTCAGCAGCGGCGGGCGAGACGACGCTCACCTCGTGAAGCATCGCGAGCTGCGGAACGTTGTCTCTGTTCCCGGAAGAAAGGTCGTCGATGATCTCCACCTCGTATCCTTCAGCGATCAGAAGGTCCGCCACGTGCGACCCGATGAATCCCGCGCCACCGGTAACCAGCGCCCGTTGATTCATACCGGCTCTTCCGGGTCCGTGTCTGCGTTCACCGCATCGCTTTCGAGCGCGAACAAATATCGTGCTGCATCGACCACCCCCAACCCCCTGCCGTTTGCGGCCGCCGCACGAAGTCGCACGCTCGGCTCATGGAGAAACTTGTTCATCAACGCCCGAGAGAATTTCTCGAGTCCTTTTTCCTGCGCCTCAGACAGGCCTCCGATCCGGCGCAGTGCCAGTGCCAGCTCGTCGCTGCGAACAGCATCCATGCGCGAACGAAACTCAGTCACCACCGGCACTGCAGCGAGGCCCGCAAGCCATTGCCAGTACCTCTCCACTTCTCCAGCGATGATCTGCTCGGCCGCGGGAAGATCTTCCTGTCGCCGTTCCAGATTCGCGGACGCCGCCGCGCGAAGATCGTCCAGGTCGTAGAGAAATACATTGTCGAGCTGTCCCACCTGCGCGTCCACATCCCTCGGAAGCGCGATGTCCAGAATGCAAAGCGGACGATCGCCCCGGGCCCGCATTCCGGGCATTATCTGTTCGACACCAACGACCGTATGCGGGGATGCCGTCGAACAGAGAAGGACGTCGACTGTATGCAGATTTTCCCAGCACTCGTCGTAACGCATCGCTACCGCGCCTTGTTCGCGTGCGAGGGCATCGGCGCGCTCGAAGGTACGATTGGCGACGATCGAGACTTTCACGCCCTCCTTCCGCAGACATGTCAACGCGATTGCCGCAACGTCGCCGGCGCCGAGGACCATCGCCCGGCGGCCAGCCAGCGATCCGAATATGCGCTTGGAAAGCTGAACGGCGGAGGAGCTGACGGACGCCGCGCCCCGACCGATGCCCGTTTCTTCACGAACCCGCGATGCGGCAAGGAGCGCCGACTGAAAAAGCCGATTCAGCGCGACGCCGGAATGCGCCCTGCACGCTTCCCACGCATCGCGCACCTGCCCGTGAATCTGAGCCTCGCCAAGGATCATCGAATCAATTCCGGAGGCCACCCGGAAAATGTGCGACACGGCTTCGCGGTCACGGCGAACATACGAATACTGTTTCGCATCTTCGCCAAGCCTCAACGACATTATTTCCCACACGTGGGGCGCGCAGTCGTCGGTGCCGTGCACGAGATAGAATTCCGTCCGATTGCACGTCGAGAGAAGAACCATCTCGCGCGCATCGCTCCTGTCACGCAGGCCATCGAGCACATCACTGCACTCGCTCGCCCGGAACGCGAGCTTTTCGCGGATTTCGATTGGCGCTGTCTGATGGTTCATGCCCGCAACAATCACCGGCAGGCCGCCAGCGTTGTCGCGAAGGTACCATCTTCTACACTTACGCAAAAATTCTCGTCGATCAGCCGCGCATTGACGTCGGCCCATTCTCCATTTGCGGCACTGCCCGTGTTTCCCGAAGTGGACGCACGTTCCCGTGTCAGCATCTGCGACCGAAGTACCGAACAGGCCGCAACGGCGGCGGCATACCGCTGATCAATTTGCACGGCGATCCTGTCCCTGACACGGACAGCGGCGGACGGCACGTTCCCCGCGCTCACCCCAATCACCACATCGCCGGCCCGGTGAACAGCCATCGTCGTGAAGGTGCCTGATCCCGGGGCGTCGACAACGTTTACCAGCCGGTGGGCTGCGTGCGCATCCGCCGCGACACGAGCATTGACTTCCGTTGATGCGGTTGCAGCGATTACCAGAGCAGCGTTCGCAATATCGGGTATTCCATCATACTCGCGGCGGAAAATCGAAAGCCGCGCGTAACGAGCACTGAGCGCGCCGAGCTCGTCAGTTATCTCCGGGGCGATGAGCCTGACACCAGCGCCAGCGCCAAGTAGGGCCAGCGCCTTGCGTGTGGCAACTCGGCCTCCGCCCACAATCAGTACGGAAATTGCGGCCGCGTTGACAGCCAGCGGAATGGCGGTCACAGGAATTGTCCGCGGCCGAGCGACGACGCGCGGATCAGGACGTAGAAGGCGACAACGCCCGCAAACGAGACTGAGGAGATTACCGCGGCGCGCTTTGCCTGCCAGCCGCGAAGGATTCGGCCGAAGGCAAGCACGAATATGCACAGCCACGCGCCAAGACCCCAGACCATTTCCGGGGCGGCGATAGTGCGGTAAACGATCGAGTAGACCCCCGCCAGGATGACGCCGAGCGTCAGTCCCATGAAACCGGCGATGGCTGAAAAGTGATTAACGCGATCCAGCGTCTCCAGCGGAGGAAAGAACCGGTAGACTGCCCCGAATCGTCCTGACTTCAACTCGCGGCGTGCCACGAGATACATGGCGCCTGCGGCGGCGGCCGTTGCATAGAATGCGAGGCCGGAAAAGCTGAGGACGATATGCGTCACCAGCCATACGGCTCGTGGGCCACCGAGGGTCATGAACGGAGTAAGCCCGGAAATATTGCCAACTGTGGTCATCACTGCCGCAAGCGGCGCCGCGACCAGCGCCAGACTTACATCGCGTGTAATTGCCTCTATGAGCAACAACACGATGGCGAGCAAAAAGCCGGCGAACGACAGCGCGGGACCGAGTCCGGTGAGAGATGCCGATCCGAGCTGCTGCAGCATGCCGAGCAACGCGATGCCGTGCGCCGTCGCGCCCAGCGCCAGGAGCGCGATAACGCCTCGGACGGGGGCCCGCACGCGGCGCGCAAACGGCATCGCAGCAAGGGCCGTAGCGCCAACATAACAGGAGATGGCGATGAAGTGGGCGATCACGATCATGATCGCCCGTAATTTAATCCTTGCCTACCGTGAAACCACCTTTTTTCTGCGCGGTTACGGTGTACGAGCGCTGAGACGAGCGGTCATTCCCGTGCGAATGGTGGGCTGATCGTGATCCAGGACAATTGCCGTAACGGCGAATGGCGTGACACGGACCACTTGTGCAACTGTGGCGGGGACAGCCGGGGCAGGATACCGCTCGGCAATGGTATCGTCCACAAGCGTGAACCGATCACCAACGCGAACACCGTCAGCGGCTGTTGCACTCAGCATCACGTAACTCTGCAGCGAAGGAAGAACGGGGTCGCCGGAAACGTAGACGACCTTTTCGACCGGTCCCATGGCAACCGTTGCAACTGAACCCGGGTGTGCCATCACGAAGACTCCAAGAGGCATCAGGCGCTGATCGAGACGCATGATCGAAAAGCGTCACGATGCGAGCCAGAGCCGGCTGTCCGGGCACCATCGATTCCACACGCACAATGCCAGTCGAGATCATTACCTGGGCCACTTCGCTGATGGAAGGACCAGGACGGTAAGCCAGGAACTTAGCTCCGATTCGTGCGCCGCTCGCCGCCGGCACCTCGATGAATACAGGATCATTCAGCCGAAACGTCTGGTTACCGGCCGGGGCATCGATGTCCGGCCTGTCGTATGCCGCGGCCAGGCGTCCGCTGCCTGGGGGACCCCCACCCTGGGACGCAAAGGGTGCCGCCTCTCTCGCCACGTCGCACCGAGCCAGCACCCTCGCGCCCCAGCACTTCGCCGCTCGACTGAATCCGGTCGGAGACTCGCATCGGCATCGAAGAGAACACGGTTCTATCCGTCACCGGCGCCGGCCTCGTGGAGGACCGGACGCGCCACCGAATCCTGCGCCTGACCGGTGGCTGAGAAGCCCGCGATCGCCACCGTTGCGACGAGAGCCCGGAGGGTGGTGACCGGAATCAGGCGACCGTTACCTGCGACCCCTTTTTAGACCTGCATCGAGTTGCTCCGCGAAAAATCTGGATCGGGGCAGCGGGAGTGAGCCGTTGCCGCGCACGTGCGGGATGCACGGCGGGCGTGATGTGCGCCGGTAGGTAGACGGTTTAGTGGTAACGAGGGGTCACTTACCGACCCCCTCCGCCAGACTATTGCTGCGCCGGTCGCTTCCGCTGCACGAGCATAATCGACACCACGAAACTCTTGTTCTTCTAGAACGGCAGATCGTCATCCTGATCTTCAAGCGCCGACGGAAAATCGTCGAAATTGTTGTCCTTGGTGCCCGATGCCGCGGCCGAACGCCCGACGTTGCGAGCCGGGGCACGCGAACGCGAGTCATCGGACTCGAAATCGCCACGCCCGCCACCGCCCCCGCCGGAGCCTCCGCCGAGCAGCATCAACTCACGCACTTTGATCTCGGTCGTGTAACGGGTCTGGTTTTCCTTGTCCTGCCACTGGCTATACTCGATGGATCCTTCGACAAAGACCCGTTCACCTTTCCTGCAGTACTTCTCGACGATATCAGCCAGCCCCATGCCCGACCCCTTTGCGTTCCATGCAACGCACCGGTGCCATTCGGTTTTCTCCTGCTTCTCACCGCTCGCGCTGTTCCACGACCTGCTCGTCGCGAGTGAAAAAGTCGCGACCTTGCTGCCGCTGGCTATCGTACGGATTTCCGGCTCGTTTCCCAGATTTCCGATCAACATCACTTTGTTAACACTCCTGCTCACTTTGCCTCCCGGCGAGAGTTCGTACGTTTGCCATTCATTGTAAACCTGCAGTCCGACAAGACTGCATCTATCCTGTGACACCCGACATCATTGTACCGCGCCACGAAGTACAAGGGCGTCTTCCACCGGCCTCCTGTAGTAACGCCTGCGTCTCGAAATTTCGCTGAAGTTGCGCGAAGCGTACAGACCGCGGGCTGCCGCATTTGATTCCCGCACTTCGAGAAAAACCGCCGTCGCCCCGGCCGCAGCAGCCGCCGACATGCCCGCGTCGAGCAGCATTCCCCCGGCGCCAACGCCGCGACACGCAGGCGAGACCGCAAGGTTGAGTATCTCCGCTTCGTCGAGGACGCTCGACACAATTGCGTAGCCGACAATGCTGCCGTCGCGGACACCGACAGCCACAAGGAAGATGATGTGCGGGGCATCGAGCAAGGTCCTGAATTCTGCCGGGGACCACGGATCGGTGAACGCGATCTTCTCCAGGCCCGCAATCGCAGAGAGGTCACCCAGCATCGCACGACGGATCAGGAAGGTGTTGGTCGCCCCTGAGCCTGCGTTAAGGGAACGCCCCAGCACATCAACCGGCGAAGAGCGATCTTCCATGCGCGGCCTCCCATTTTACCTGCGCCTCGGCCAGCCTGCCGTAATCGGGCTCCCAGCCATCCAGATTCTCCGCGCCACGCGCAACAATCGCAGCCAGCAGGCGCGCAACACCGCGCGCATGCGGCCGCGCATCACAAGCCTGCCCGGGGCCTACAATTGACGCACCCGCCTCCTCTGCTTCCCGCAGGTGCAGGGCGGTCACAATGGAAACCGGCGAAACCTGCTTGGTAATGTCCGCAGCATCAACGCTGATTTCGGCAACAAACCACTCATCGCGCATTGCCGGCA
Organism: Gemmatimonadaceae bacterium; assembly: GCA_037721215.1. NCBI lineage: Bacteria > Pseudomonadati > Gemmatimonadota > Gemmatimonadia > Gemmatimonadales > Gemmatimonadaceae > Gemmatimonadaceae bacterium. The sequence goes on along the minus strand of JBBJNV010000017.1, from coordinate 13,131 downwards.
GCACGGACAGATGCAGGCCGCTCGACGGCAATGATTCGAGACCGGCGACAGTGAGCAGCAGCGACGATACAGAAAAAAGCGGACACCCAATGCCTGCTGCCAGACCCTTCGCGACAGAGGCCGCGATCCGCAGGCTTGTAAAACTGCCGGGTCCAGCTCCACACACCACTCGCCCGAGTTCGCCCGCGCGCACACCGGATTCCTCGAGACACTCCGCGACCAGCGGCAGCATTCGCTCTTCCCGCCCCCCTTTTGGAGGCATGCCCGTATCGGCCAGAGTGCGCTCAGCTACAACGACAGAGTCGCGAAGCAACGCCACACTTCCAGCATACGTGGACGCGTCGAGAGCCAACGTGCAGGTGGCCATCAGACCGCCGCGAGGCGCGTTGCGCAGGACTTAGAGGGCGCTACCGTCGACCCCGTCCGCAATGGCGTCACCCCGCCAGCAACAGTCGCCGCGCAGGATCGCCCGCTACATACGCAAGCTCGATATGCAGCGGCGCATCCGGTAAGCGGTCTCCCGCCCGCTCGGGCCATTCGACGATCACGAGCGCGCGCTCGGCGACAATGTCGTTCCAGCCGATATTTGTGAGTTCCGCGACATCGTTCAGGCGATAAAGATCTATATGGTAGGCAATCGACCGCGGCGAGTGGTACTGCTGCACAATCGTGTAAGTGGGGCTGGTCACTGGCTCGGTGACCCCGTAGCCGCTGAAGATGGCCTGAGCAAGTGTCGTTTTTCCTGCGCCGAGCTCGCCGGTGAGCCCGATGACGAGAGGCGCGGTGCTCGCGGCGCCCAGTTGTTCGCCCCACGATTTCATCTCGTCTTCGTCGAGCGTCAGACCACCGCTTCCTGCCAGATTCGGAACAACATGATGCCCTACACGCATCACCGCTCAGCCCTGATGCCTGCCAGCGGTCCCCGCGAGCGAGCCCGATTGCCATCCGACTTCGCCTTGATCTCGAAAAGCTGATCCCGCAGCCGGGCGGCGGTCTCAAAATCCAGGGCCAGAGCAGCGTCTTTCATTCCCTTTTCCAGCTCAGCGATGAGCACCGCAGGATCTCCGCCGCCATACGTCGGCCGGACTTCCGCTACACGGCGCGCACGATCGTCCTCCCTTGCCTCGCGCACCTCCCGGGCGTCAGCTACGCGCGTGATGAACTTCACCTGCTCAGTACTCTTGACCACACTGTACGGCGTGATGCCATGTTCAACATTGTGCGCGCGCTGAGTTTCGCGCCGCCGTTTCGTTTCGTCCATCGCCCGCGCCATCGACCCTGTGATTCGGTCGGCGTAGAATATCGCGCGCCCGTTGACGTGCCGGGCCGCCCTTCCAACGGTCTGAATGAGCGACCGGTCACTCCGAAGAAACCCTTCCTGATCCGCGTCGAGAATTGCGACAAGCGACACTTCAGGAAGGTCGAGGCCCTCCCGCAGCAAATTGATGCCTACCAGAACGTCGAACTCGCCAAGGCGCAACCCGCGCACGATTTCCATCCGCTCGATTGCGTCGATATCCGAATGCATGTATCGAACGCGAACGCCCATCTGCTGGAGGTAGTCCGTGAGATCCTCCGACATGCGTTTCGTCAGCGTCGTCACGAGCACACGCTCACTCTTCTTCTCCCGCAGGCGAATCTCGTTGAGCAGGTCGTCCACCTGACCGCGCACAGGACGAATGTCAATCTCGGGATCTATGAGGCCGGTCGGACGAATTATCTGCTCGACAACGACGCCTTCCGAAAGGCGCAGCTCGATTTCGCCAGGCGTTGCTGAAACATTGATTGCACGGGGCGTCAGCGACAAAAACTCATCGAACATCAGCGGCCTGTTGTCCAGCGCACTCGGCAGCCGGAATCCGTAATCCACCAGCGTCAGCTTGCGTGCCCTGTCGCCGTTAAACATCCCGCCGATCTGAGGAAGCGTAACGTGTGATTCGTCGACGACTACCAGGAAATCGTCAGGGAAATAGTCGAAGAGGCACGCCGGACGCTCTCCGCCATCGCGCCCGGAAAGATGACGTGAATAATTTTCGATTCCCGCACACGTGCCGATTTCGAGCATCATCTCGATGTCGAAGTTGGTGCGCGATTCCAGACGCTGTGCTTCGAGCAGCTTTCCCGTGGCGCGGAGCTCGTTGAGCCGCTCGACCAGCTCGTCGCGGATGAGCTCCACCGCCCGCTTGATCGTCGGGCGCGATGTCACGAAATGCTTCGCGGGGTAAATGGCCGCCTTCCCGATTTCCGAGATGGCTCGGCCCGTAAGGGGGTCGATCTTCGAGATCCGCTCGATCTCATCACCGAACATTTCCACGCGCACACCCTGCTCTTCATACGCCGGCAGAATCTCGACGGTATCACCGCGCACCCGGAACGTCGCCCTGTCGAACATCACGTCATTACGTGAATACTGAATCTTCACCAGCGCACGCAGGATGTCGTCGCGGGGTATCCGCTGCCCCTTGGTCAGGGTCAACATGTGCTCCCTGTAGCTCACCGGATCGCCAAGACCGTAGATCGCTGAGACAGTAGCGACGATAATAACGTTCTCGCGCTCCATCAGACTCGACGTTGCCCTCAGCCGCAACCGGTCGATGTCCTCGTTGATCGAAGCATCCTTCTCGATGTACGTATCCGTCGTCGGTACGTACGCCTCGGGTTGGTAGTAGTCGTAATACGAGATGAAATATTCGACCGCGTCGTTCGGGAAAAAGCTCTTGATTTCTCCGTAGAGCTGCGCGGCGAGCGTCTTGTTGTGCGACAGAACCAGCGTCGGCCGCCCAAAATTCCGGATGACGTTGGCGATTGTCATCGTCTTGCCGGATCCGGTCACGCCGAGCAGTGTCTGGAACCGGTCGCCCCGCTCGAGCCCGTGCGTCAGCTCGGCAATCGCATGAGGTTGATCCCCCGCCGGCTTGAACGGGGCCTGAAGGTCGAACTCGGCTTTGGACGGCACTTCTAAATATAACCACTTTGCGGTTTTTGTTCGGTTTTGCCATCCGTTCAGCTGTCGCTGGCCATCCGCTCCTTTCGCGTCACCTCCGTTACTCCCTTCACGCGTCGCGCCGCTTTCAGAATTCGCTGAAGATGGGCAAGATTCTCGACTTCCACCGACACCGCGCCAGTGACATGCCCATCGGCGCTCTGCATCTCAAAACTCCGGATATCGGTATCGGTTGCCGATACCGCGGCTGCAAGATCGGCGTACAGGCCCCGCCGGTCTGTGGCATCGAGTGCAAGGCGCACCATGAAACGCTCGCCCTCGAGCTCCTTCCAGTCGATCTCGAGCCGCCGCTCGGGTTCCAGGTCGAGCATCAGCAGGTTCGGGCAGTCACCTCGGTGTATGCTCACTCCACGCCCCCGGGTTACGTAGCCCACAACCGGGTCTCCAGGTACCGGCTGGCAACATTGCGCGTAGCGGACCATCAGCCCATCCACGCCCTGAATGCGCACGCCCTTTGGGTTTCCGCGAACCTTGTCCACCAGCCAGTCCAGCGGGCCGGGCTTGACGGGCGGCACGTTGACTTCAGTTTCGGGATAAAGGTGCCTGAGCACCTGGGTCACTCCCACGTCGCCCTGTCCAATCGACGCGATGAGGTGATTGACATCATTCAGGCCCATGGCCTCGGCTGCCAGCCGTAGCTGTGCATCGTCCGGCTTGGCGAGCCGCCGGCGTTTGATTTCGCGGTACAGCATCTCCCGGCCGAGCTTCGACGACGTTGTCTGCTCGTCGATCCGCAGCCGCTGCCTGATCTTGTGCCTCGCGCGGCCAGTCCGAACATGCGAAAGCCAGTCGCGGCTGGGCCGCGCGGTGGGCGATGTAGCTATCTCGACGGTATCCGAATTTTTCAGCTCGCGGGCAAGCGTGGCCTGCTTGCCGTTGATCCTCGCCCCGCAGGCGTGCAAGCCGACTTCGGTGTGAACGGCGAACGCAAAATCGATGGGCGTCGCACCCTTCGGAAGCTGAATCACATCACCGGTGGGCGTGAAAACGAAGATCTCATCCTGGTAGAGATCGAGCTTCAGAAATTCGAGGAACTCGTCGGGAGTCTTGGCGTCGAGCTGCAACTCGAGCACCTGTCGAAACCAGTGAAGTGCGCGATCGAGCTCGTCGGCATTGCGCGCGTCTTCCTTGAACCGCCAGTGCGCGGCGATTCCGTATTCGGCTGTCCGGTGCATCTCCCGTGTGCGAATCTGAATCTCGAACAGCTGCTTGCCCGGCCCGAAGATCGTCGTATGCAGCGACTGGTATCCGTTTGATTTCGGCTGCCCGACGTAGTCCTTGATCCGCTCTTGCAGAGGAGTGTATCGCTCGTGGATGACGCCGAGCGCGTGGTAACAATCCGGGACCGTGTCGACAAGCACCCGGATGGCCATGAGGTCGTATATCTCCTCGTACGGCTTATCCCATTTGGTCATCTTCTTGTAGATCGACCAGAGATGTTTGGGGCGGCCTGTCACCTCGACGTTCGCAATCCCGCCGCTGCTCAGAAGCGCCAGCAGCGGCTCGGTGACCTGCGAGATCGTTTCCTCCCGCTCGCCGCGGCGCTGCGTGACGAGCTTCGCAAGCGACTTGTATTCCGGCTGTTCCAGGTGCTTGAAAGCAAGGTCCTCCAGCTCCCAGCGCATTCTCGCCATACCGAAGCGGTGAGCCAGCGGCGCATAGAGGTCGCGCGTTTCCTGAGCGATGCGCCGACGCTTTTCCGCGGGGAGAAACTCGAGCGTCCGCATGTTGTGCAGACGGTCAGCGAGCTTGATCAGGATGACCCGCGCATCCTTGGCGATGGACAGCAGCAGCTTGCGGTAGTTCTCGACCTGTCTTTCCTGCGACGAATTCAGCGGCAGATGTCCGATCTTGGTCAGACCATCGACGATCTGTGCAATCTCGGCGCCGAATTCAGCTTCGACCTCACGAACAGTTACGCTCGTGTCTTCGACCACATCGTGAATGAGCCCGCTGGCGACGGTCACACTATCCAGGTGGAGATCCGCAAGAATCTTCGCCACCTGCACGCAGTGCGACACATAGTTCTCGCCGGACAATCGCTTCTGGCCGATATGCGCCCGCTCGCTGAATCGGTACGCACGCACGAGCAGCTCCTGATCGAGCCGATCAGGGATCGACCCGCCGTTGCTGGTCCATCCAGGAATCACCGTGTGCGGTTCGATCGCTGTCACAACAGGCCGGCCTCCGCGAAGCTCAGATATCGTCCTCTTCCAATTATAATGTGATCCTGCACGGGAATGTCGAGAACGCGCCCGGCCTGCACCAGCTGATCGGTTGTAATCCTGTCGTCGGCAGATGGCGTAGGGTCGCCGCTCGGATGGTTGTGCACGAGGATGATCGCTGCGGCGTTCTCCGCGATCGCTTCGCGGAATACTTCGCGTGGATGCACGAGAGACGAGTTGAGCAACCCGCGAGTTACCGTAATGTCCCGTTCGAGCCGATGCTGCGAATCTAGAATCGCAACGTGGAACTCCTCCACCGGAAGATCCTGCAGTTTCTGTCCGAATATTTCGTGCACGTCGCGAGGCCCGCGCACGGGAATTCCTTCCTCGCGTTCCTCGGCCGCCATGCGACGCCCCAGCTCGAGCGCAGCGTGAATTGCGACCGCGCGCGCATTGCCGATACCGGCAAGTGCCGTGAGCGATGCCACCGGCTGCGAGGAAAGCCGCCGAAGCGAACCGCGGGAGCTGGTGAGAATCTGATGACCGATGCCTGTAGCGGAATGTCCTTCGGATCCCGTACCCAGCAGGATCGCCAGCAGTTCCGCGGAGCTCAGCGCCCGCGCGCCATGCGACTTCAGTCTTTCCCGCGGTCGTTCACTGCTCGGTAGTTCGCGGATGCTCGATGCCATCGATACGCACTCCATTGGAGGAATGTGTATGGCTAGTCCTTCCCGGCCCGAGGCGCCCCACCTGTGCCTCGCATCGGCAACCACATGCACGCCTTGGCGCAAATCTGCTTCAGCGGGGGTTACTGCACGATCGCGCGCCGTCGTACGCCCCGCGCGTCAGCCGGCTAGGCGAGCGTCCCGTGGCATTTCTTGAACTTCTTTCCTGACCCACAGGGGCAGGGATCATTTCGACCGACTGTGCTCCAATCCCCCTGCGGCGCGGAGTTCTGCGTGGGGTCGAGCGATCGCACGCGGCCAGCCCCCGTGACGACGGGCTCCGGTCGAACCGCAGGCTTCCTGTTGGGCGGCTCCGAAGGCCCTATGTCAACGACTGAATCCTCACCATTTCCATTCGGTTCTTCCGGCTCAATATCTACCAGCACACCCATAGCGTTGTAACGCTTTGTCGGGCCACGGGGCGGTCCGCCGGTTGGCGAGCCGTTGCTGGGACCAGAGTCAATTCCGTCGTCGAACGACGGTGGCTCAAAGCTGATCTGCGCCCGCAGAAACCGCTCGGTAAACGTGTGGAAGATGTCGTTCATCAAATCCACGAACATCGTGTACGCTTCGTGCTTGTACTCGATGAGCGGATCCTTCTGACCCCACGACCGGTAGTGGATCGCATTTCGAAGCTGATCGAGATCGTAGAGGTGATCCTTCCATTTTTCGTCGAGCACATTGAGCATCACCAGGGCCAGCAGCTGACCCGAAAATTCTCCCAGGCCTGTGAGCTTGTCATCGAAGGCACGCTTTGCCGCCTCGACTGCATCCCGCTGCGCTTCTGCCAGCGAGCCCGGATGGTCCACATCTTCCTCAAACGACGGGACGCTGAGCAGATAGTGCATGAGCAGATCCTGCCGAACCAATCCGTAGTCCCATTCCTCTGCGCTGTCGAACGCCGCCAGCGAATTCTCGATCCGACGGGTTACTCCCTTCTCGATCATCTTCTCGGCTTCGCCCTTCAACTCCTCGCCACCGTCGAGCGCAAATGATCGCAGTGAATAAATTACCTCGCGCTGCTGGTTCATTACATCGTCATAGTCGAGCAGTCTTTTGCGTGACTGAAAGTTCTGCAGCTCGACGCGCTTCTGCGCCTGCTCGATCGAACGCGTGATGAGTGAGTGCGTCAGCATCTCGCCCTCCTCCGCGCCCATCCGGTCCATCAGCTTGGCAATGCGGTCGCTGCCGAACAGCCGCATCAGATCGTCTTCGAGCGAAAGGAAGAACTGCGACGAGCCGGGATCGCCCTGCCGTCCGGCGCGGCCCCTCAGCTGCCGGTCAATTCGCCGCGATTCATGCCGCTCGGATCCGATGATGTGGAGACCGCCACACTCATTCGTTTCGACCGGCTGATTTTCGGCGTCTTTGACAACTGACGGCTTCGAAACCGTCACACCCGCACCAAGTTTGATATCGGTTCCGCGGCCGGCCATGTTCGTCGCGATCGTCACAGCGCCCGGTTGTCCAGCTCCGGCGACGATCTCAGCTTCCCGCTGGTGATACTTGGCGTTGAGAACATTGTGCGGAATGCCTGCACGCTTGAACATCCGCGACAGCGTCTCCGACACATCCACGCTCACGGTTCCGACAAGCACCGGATACCCAAGTTTGTGGAGCCGCTCGGTTTCCTCGAGCATCGCATTGTACTTCTCGCGGCGGGTCTTGTAGACAAGATCCTGCCGGTCGTCGCGAATCACGTCGCGGTTCGTTGGAACTACCGAAACACCGAGACCATAAATTTCGTGGAACTCGGTCTCTTCGGTTTCAGCAGTACCGGTCATGCCGCCAAGCTTCGAGAACAACCGGAAGTAATTCTGAATAGTGATGGTTGCGAGGGTCTGCGTCTCGCCTTTGACCTGTACGCCTTCCTTTGCCTCGACGGCCTGGTGCAACCCCTCGGACCATCGCCGGCCGGGCATCGTGCGCCCCGTGAACTCATCGACGATGAGAACCTGCCCTTCCTGAACGACATAGTTCACGTCGATTTCGTACAGTGCGTGAGCCCGCAACAGCTGATGCACGATGTTGAGAGTCTCACTCTTCAGCGCGTACTCCCGGTTGATCTCGTTGCGGGCGGCGAGCTTTTCCTCCGGGGTCATCGCATCATCGCGGTCGATGCGGTGCACTTCCTGCGAGATGTCCGGCATAACGAACGCATCGTGGTCGCTTGGCGACATGAAGTCGACGCCGCGATCCGTTAGGTGAACGGTGTGGCCCTTTTCATCGAGCACGTACAGCAGCTCATCCTCCGTTTCGCGGAACTGCTGCTTTGCCGGCGGTAGCTTGCGATCGGCAAGGTGGTCCAGCTCCATCTTCTGAACGAGCTGCTTGACACCCGTTTCCTGCAGCATCTTCAGAAGCCGTTTGTTCTTTGGCGCACCAAGCTGGGACTGGTACAACTTCAGCGCCGCCGTCGCCGTATCGCCGCTCTCGAAAGCGCGCTGCCCATCGGCCACCAGCACGTTTGCAAGATCACTCTGTCGCTTTACGAGCCGGGACACCGCCGCGTTATGCAGCGCGTATTCGGCATCGGATTCGTTACCTACCGGCCCGGATATGATGAGCGGAGTCCGGGCTTCGTCGATGAGCACCGAGTCGACCTCGTCGACAATCGCGTACACGTGTCCCCGCTGAACGCGTTGCTCGTTCGACACCACCATGTTGTCGCGGAGGTAGTCGAACCCGAACTCGTTGTTCGTGCCGTAGGTGATGTCGCACTCGTAAGCCGCGCGGCGTTCCGGCGTTCCCGGCTCCGTGTCGTCAATGCACCCGACGGTGAGACCGAGGTACCGGTACACATGCCCCATCCACTCGGAATCACGGCGGGCGAGATACGAGTTCACGGTGATGAGATGTGATCCTTTGCCAGGCAGCGCATTCAGGTAGAGCGGCAGGGTTGCAACCAGCGTCTTGCCTTCACCGGTCGCCATTTCTGCGATGCGCCCCATATGCAGCTGAACTCCTCCCATGAGCTGCACGTCATACGGGATCATGTTCCACTGCTGGTCCTGCCCGGTGACGCGAACCGTCGAGTCGACAAGCCGGCGACACGCCTCGCGGACGGTGGCAAATGCCTCGGGAAGAATTTCGTCAAGTACTTCGGCTGTTGCCTCCCTCAGCTCACCCTCGGCCCCTCCGCGTCCGTCGGTACCGCCAAGCTCCACATCCACTCGCTCCCGCCCGGCGGCGTCGGCCGTGCTCCGTTTCTCTTCCTTCAGCTCTGCAATGCGCGCATCCAGCTCGCCTGTCGCCTCGCTGAAGCGCGCACGAAACTTGTCCGTCTGTGCCTTTAGTTCGTCTTCAGACACGCCGTGGAGACGCTCATAATGGGCGTTGATCTCATCCACGATTGGCTGCACGCGCTTGCGCTCGCGCTCGTGCCTCGTGCCAAACACACCCGCCAGCATTCCCTTTAACATTTCCCTTTCCTCAGTCCCCGCTCAGTACCGCGCAACGTGGTGCGATACCGCGCTCTGACCTGTATAGTTTCACGGCGGCGATGTAGCGCTCTACCGATTCAGCGACGAATCCCTTTGCCGACTGACCCTTCTGGAGCCGGCGGCGGATCTCGGAAGATGACACATCCACACGTCGGGCCGTAACGGAGAGGACTCCGCCCCGCGCCCGCAAAAGGTGCCCTGAAATTGCAGCTCCTCCAGCTACATCCCGCTGCACTCCCGCGATTCTGGCCAACTCAAGAATCCGCTCAGGTCTATCCCACAGGTCAAACGTTGCGAGCGCGTCGGTTCCAGCAACAAGAACAAGCTCACTGTCCGGATTTGCGGCTGAGACGGACTCCAGAGTATCGGCCGTGTAAGATAACCCGCCCCGATCGATTTCCATGGAGAGCACTTCGAATCTCGTGTCACCACCGAAGGCGAGTCTCGTCATTGCCAGCCGTTGCGCAGGCGACGCTCCGGCAGCCAAGCCAGCCTTGAGCGGTTGTGTTGCTGCCGGGACAATCAAAAGCCTCTCGAGCTTCAGTGCTTCGAAAGAATCGACCGCTGCCAGCAGGTGTCCGGCGTGCGGCGGATCGAACGTGCCCCCGAGTACGCCGAGGCGCAATTGACTACTGAGGTGGTGCCGTCACGACGGCGGGCACGGCGCCACATGCCGCTCTCACTTCCCTGTCCGCAGGGTATGCCTTGCGCATCGCATCACAAAGGTCACGTGCATCGTCTTTGTAGTTGATGGCGGAATAGGCCTCGTGCAGTCGAAGGTACGCGTTTTTCGCTGACGGCGCGGAAGGGCGCAGCCGGATCACATCCTTGAAATAGATAATCGCGGAATCGTACGCCTTTCGCCGCAAATAGTGATAACCGGTCTCATAGTCCTTGGCGGCATACCATTCATCCACCTTCGCGATCTGTTCCGTAGCCTGCGGCAGGAGGACGGAATTGGGGAATGAGCCTCTCAGCTGCTGATACTGGGTCAGCGCAAAGTCTCCGTACTCCGCGTCCAGCACGGGTTTGCGCCACAGCCGCTGATACGCGAGCCCCGAAGCAAGGAGAGCATCGTCCGCCAGCGTATCCGTCGGTGCAATCTCGAAAACGCGGCTATAGGTCTTTGCAGCAAGAAGGTGGTCACCTCGCTTCTGCTGAGATGTGCCGAGATAGAACAACGCTGCCGGAAGACGTGGATCACGCGGCGGGAGCTCGGTGGTGAGACGCTCGAAGGCCGTCACCGCATTCTCCCACCGCCGCGCGTTGTATTCCACCAGCGCGGCCCGGTAAAGATCGTCAGTCGAACCGAAGCGGCCGGCGTTGAACGCGGGCTTGCAGGCGCCAAGGATGAGTATCGCAACGAGGAGATGGCGGCGAAGGTTCATGCGATCTCTCTTACCCGCTCGGCTGGCGTGTGTTCGACCGAGGTCCGTCCGATTGAATAGTACCCGAAACCGAGCTCGCGCATCTTTTCCGGATCGTAGAGATTCCGGCCGTCCACAATGATTGGCTGGCTGAGAGCAGCCTTGACGCGCTCGAAGTCCGGGTGGCGATATTCGTTCCAGTCCGTCACCACGACAAGGGCGTCAGCTCCCTCGAGCGCTTCATAGTTCGTCTCTGCAAGAGCGATCGTGTCACCGAGCTTGTGCCGTGCTTCGTTCATCGCTGCAGGGTCATGAGCGCAGACAGTCGCACCGGCCCGGAGAAGCTCTTCGATGAGCGTGAGCGACGGCGCGTCCCGCATGTCGTCAGTCTGCGGCTTGAAGGCGAGTCCCCACACCGCGATATGGCTCCCTTCGAGTTCTCCATCCAGCGCGCCGCGCAACTTCTCGGCGAGCAGCAGCTTTTGCCGCTCGTTCACTTTTTCCACGGCCGCCAGGACGAGCAGGTTCAGGTCTATCTCGCCAGCCGTGCGGATAAGTGCTTTCACATCCTTTGGGAAGCACGATCCGCCGTAACCGGGGCCGGGAAAGAGAAAGGAGGAACCGATCCGCGAATCGCTACCGATGCCCCGTCGCACCATATCGACGTTCGCGCCCACCATCTCGCACAGGTTGGCAACTTCGTTCATGAACGAGATTCGCGTTGCAAGCATGCCGTTCGCGGCATACTTGGTCATCTCAGCGGACGCGATATCCATGAAAATGACCGGCTTGCCGGTGCGAACGAATGGCGCATAAATCTCACCCATGACGTCACGTGCCTTGTCGCTGTCGACACCCAGAACAACTCGGTCCGGCTTCATGAAATCGTCAACCGCCGCGCCTTCCTTGAGGAACTCGGGGTTGCTGCACATGTGGAACGCAAACTTCGCTTCCCTGACAATCTCGGCCGCCACCTTTCCTGCGGTGCCGACAGGCACCGTCGATTTGGTGACAACTACAAGCTCGCGCGTCATATGCCTGCCAATCAGACGCGCCACGGCCAGCACATGCTGAAGGTCGGCGGATCCGTCCTCGTCCGGCGGCGTACCGACCGCAATGAACAGTACGCTCGCTGATGCAACCGCTGCCGCAATGTCGGTGGTGAAGGTCAGCCGTCCGTCCTGCTGGTTCCGCGCCACAAGATCCTCGAGGCCGGGCTCGTAAATGGGCAGGATGTTCATCTTCAGGTTGTCGATCTTCGACGCCATCACATCAGCGCATATGACGTCGTTCCCCGTCTCGGCGAGGCAGGCCCCGACTACGAGACCAACGTATCCAGTACCGATTACAGAAATATTCATGACTTGCGATTGTGGTTATGCAATTGCCAGATCGGCTATGGCGGGAGTGCTGGGATTACCGCCTTGCGCCCGCTTCAAGCCTGCGGTCGCATTCCGGGTGTCCACCAGTGCTTTTGAGATGTTTACGACACGCTGATAATTCACGGCGGAGTGGTCCGTAATGATGACGACGATATCGGCATCGGAAAGCGCCGAATCGGTGAGTTCAACACTCACACGCTCATGTCCATCTTCACGAAAGGATTGAACATGCGGATCGTGATAGACAACCGTTGCTCCCTGCTCTTCGAGCAGCCGGATAACATCGAGTGCAGGACTTTCGCGCATGTCATCGATGTTCTTCTTGTACGCCACTCCAAGCACCAATATCCTGCTGCCGTTCACTGGCTTCCGCCGCTGGTTTAATGAATGGGCAACCCTTTCCACCACCAGTGCCGGCATCTCGCTGTTGATTTCGCTCGCCAGATCGATGAATCGGGTCTTGTAGTTGAGCGTCCTCATCTTCCACGCAAGATAGTGCGGGTCAAGCGGGATGCAGTGACCGCCTATCCCCGGACCGGGAGTGAACTTCATGAAACCAAACGGTTTCGTCGCAGCGGCATCGATAACTTCCCAGACGTTGACGCCCAGCTTGTCACAGACGATCTGCATTTCATTGACGAGTCCGATATTCACCGACCGGAACGTGTTCTCGAGCAGTTTGACCAGCTCGGCGGTTTCGGTGCTTGAAACCGGAACGATGGATTCGAGACACGAAGCATAGAGCGCACTGGCCAGCTCGGTGCATGCCGGCGTAATGCCGCCGACTACCTTCGGAGTGTTCTTTGTATTCCAGATCGGATTCCCCGGATCGACGCGTTCGGGACTGAAGGCCAGGAAGACATCCTCCCCAACGGTGAGTCCCGCCGCCTCGAGCCTTGGTTGCATCAGCTCGCGTGTCGTGCCCGGGTAAGTCGTGCTCTCAAGAACGATCAACAGACCCGGATGGCAATTCCTCGCGATCGCGTCCGCTGCGGCAATGACATACGTCATGTCGGGATCGCGTGTCTTTGCAAGGGGCGTCGGC
>JBBJNV010000016.1 GCA_037721215.1 Gemmatimonadaceae bacterium | reverse complement strand
GACGGAGAGAGATTCGAACTCTCGGTACGCTTTCACGTACACACGCTTTCCAGGCGTGCGCCTTAAACCACTCGGCCACCCGTCCTCACATCGTTTTCCTTCCAGGAGGACTGTTCCCACGCTCAGTCACGACGGGAACAGCGAACGGACAGGGAGAGATTCGAACTCTCGATACCGTTGCCGGTACGCCGGTTTTCGAGACCGGTGCCTTCAACCACTCGGCCACCTGTCCAGTGTCCAGCTTTGAAAGTTATCCGGTTGGCGCAATCGAATCAACGATTCAGGCCGCCGCCGCGAGGTCACCAATCAGCCGCTACGGCTCTGCTGGCAACCGCCTAGATTCGAAAAAATCCGTGAGCATCACCGCGCAATCGTCGTCGAGAAGACCTCCCTGCACTTCCGGCGAATGGTTGAGGCGTGGATGCCTCAGAATGTCGTCAACCGATCCGGCCATCCCGGCCTTGTCATCCCACGCGCCAAAGACCACACGCTTCATCCTCGCGAGTACGATCGCTCCCGCACACATGGCGCAGGGTTCCAGCGTGACATAAAGGGTGCAGTCGTCGAGCCTCCACCGATCCAGCGACGCGCATGCCTCTCGAATCGCGATCATCTCCGCGTGCGCGGTGGCATCCTGGTCGCGTACGGTCCTGTTGTTCGCACCGGCCACGATCGATGACCCGCGCACAACAATCGCGCCAACCGGCACTTCGTTCTGGCGGACACCATCATGCGCTATCGCAATGGCATTCCGCATGAACTGCTCGTCCGTCGTAAACCGCGACAGCCGGTCGTCCTCGTTCGGGCTGCTCATCCGTCGTGTGGCGACGGCGCCAGCTCAGCGCTGGTGAACCCGAGCTGGCCGTCGTCGCCGATGTCCCCAACCAGCGTATCCCCCTCACCAAACCGGCCCTCGAGAACCGCAAGCGCGAGTGGATTCTGAACCATCCGCTGAATCGCTCTCTTCAAAGGGCGCGCGCCAAACGCGGGGTCGTAACCTTCAGTAGCAAGCAACTGGCGCGCCGCGGGCGTCAGTCGCATGGTCAACTTGCGATCCGCAAGAAGCTTGTCGAACCGCCCGAGCTGCAGACCGATGATATGGTCGATCTGCTCTCGGCCAAGCGGGCGGAATATGATGACGTCATCCACACGATTGAGAAACTCGGGACGGAAATGCTGGCGTAGCATCTCGGTGACCTGGGTCTCGACAAGCGCCCAGTCGTCCGTGCCGCGCTCGAGAATGAACGCGCTGCCGATGTTCGACGTCATGATGATAACCGAGTTCCGGAAGTTCACCGTTCGGCCCTGCGAATCCGTGAGGCGACCGTCGTCCAGAATCTGCAACAGGATGTTGAACACGTCTGGATGCGCCTTCTCGATCTCGTCAAACAGGACCACCGAATACGGTCGTCGGCGCACGGCTTCAGTAAGTTGCCCTCCCTCTTCGAAACCCACATATCCCGGCGGCGCTCCGATGAGTCGCGCGACTGCATGCTTCTCCATGTACTCGGACATGTCAATGCGGACCATCGCCTGTTCGTCGTCGAACAGGAATTCCGCAAGTGCGCGCGCCGTCTCCGTCTTCCCCACCCCGGTGGGCCCGAGAAAAATGAAAGAGCCGATCGGGCGATTGGGATCCTGTAATCCTGCGCGCGATCTCCGGACCGCGTTCGCAACCGCCTGCACCGCCTCGGACTGTCCGACCACGCGCTCAGAGAGAAGACTCTCGAGACGAGTGAGCCGTTCGCGCTCGCCTTCGAGCATTCGCGTTACAGGAATACCCGTCCACTTCGCGACAATCTCGGCCACATCATCCGCTGTCACTTCCTCCTTCAGAAACTGGCGACCGCCGACCTGCTTGCTGGCAAGCTGCTGTTCGGCCTCGAGCATGTCACGCTCAAGGGCGGGGACGGTGCCGTAAGTCAACTCCGCTGCTTTCGCGAGGTCACCAGATCGAGTGGCCTGCTCGGCTTGCATGCGAGCCTCTTCCATCCGCTGCTTGATTCTGCCGACGCTGCCGAGCGTTTCTTTTTCCATCTGCCACTGGGTCTTCATGCCGCTCGACTTCTCGCGCAGATCGGCAAGCTCGCGCTCCAGTGCACCGCGGCGCTCGACCGACGCCTTGTCTTTTTCCTTCTGAAGCGCCTGGCGCTCGATCTCCAGCTGTGTGATTCGCCGTTCGACCTCATCGATTTCCTGGGGCATGGAATCGATCTCGATGCGAAGCCGTGAAGCCGCCTCATCGATAAGATCGATAGCCTTGTCGGGAAGGAAACGATCGCCGATATACCGATTGGACAGAGTCGCCGCCGAGACGATCGCGCCATCGGTGATGCGTACTCCGTGATGGACCTCGTAACGTTCCTTGAGTCCACGGAGAATCGCGATTGTGCTTTCGACGCTCGGCTCACCCACGTAAACCGGTTGAAACCGGCGTTCGAGCGCGGCGTCCTTCTCGACGTGCTTCCGGTACTCATCCAGGGTTGTCGCGCCGACAACACGGAGCGCGCCGCGCGCGAGAAGCGGCTTGAGCATGTTGCCAGCGTCCATCGATCCTTCTGCGCGGCCCGCACCGACGATCGTGTGCATCTCGTCGATGAAGATGACGAACTTCCCGTCTGCTTCCGTGATTTCCTTGAGAACGGCCTTGAGGCGCTCTTCGAACTCACCCCGAAATTTGGCACCAGCGATGAGAGCGCCAAGGTCCAGCGCAAGCAGTTGTTTGTTTTTCAGGCCTTCCGGCACGTCGCCGTTCATTATTCGCTGCGCCAGGCCTTCAGCGATAGCGGTCTTGCCGACGCCCGGCTCTCCGATCAGCACCGGATTGTTCTTGGTGCGCCGCGACAGAACCTGGATCACGCGGCGAATCTCCTCGTCTCGTCCGATGACCGGATCGAGCTTGCCACGGCGTGCGGCATCAGTGAGATCGCGAGTATAGCGCTGTAATGCCTGATACTGATTTTCGGGGCTCTGGTCTGCAACGCGATGTGTGCCGCGAACGGCCTTGAGAGAATCGAGCAGCGCCTGGCGCGTTGCGCCCACGCCGTTCAGCAACCGTTTCGAATCAGTGGCTTTTACATCCGACAGCGCCACCAGGAGATGCTCCGTTGAAACAAAGTCATCGCCGAGGGCCCGGGCTTCCTCTTCCGCCCGGTCGAAAACCTGGCTTAGCTCGCGCGATGCGTTGGGCTGCGCGTCGCTCTGCCTGGGATATCTTGCCACTTCCTTTTCGCACTGATCCCGTAGCGACGCGATGCTCGCGCCGAGCTTCTGGAGAACGGAAACCACTATTCCCTCATCCTGAGCAAGCAGTGCGAGCAGAAGATGGAGGTCGTAAATAAGCGGATTGCCGGCACGCCGTGCGAGCGCTACAGCGTCGTTCAGAGCCTCGCCAGATTTTACCGTCAGCCGATCTGCGTTGATCATGTCATTCAACCGTGCAATGTGGGTGCCCGCCGCGGTAACAGACAAAAAGAACGCGCCCCACAAATGGGGCGCGTTCGTACTGCCAGCTCCAAACCGCTATTTCGACACGAGCATCTTCTTGGTTACCGGCCTGCCATCAACTTCCAACCGATACAGATAGACGCCCGATCCTACATCCTGCTGGCTTCTGGTGTCCTTACCATCCCAGAAAGCGATGTACTGGTTACATGTCAACAACAAACCGTCGATCAGCTCTCCACCAGCGACATTCCCCGTTCCGCCCTGCAGAACCGGCACAGCAATCGGCTGCGCAAGAACATTGTAGATCTGCAGGCTAACGCGATGCAATCTTCCGGAATCCGAACAGCCGGCACCATCGCCAACGGTGAACGGAATTCTGGTACTTTCAACGACTGGATTCGGAAAATTCTGGCCGAGCTCCAATCCGGGGCCACGTACTCTGCCGGACTGGGGTGAAATTCCCTGAGCCGACAGATCACCTGGCATGAATGCGCCGAGGGCAAGCACAATCAGTGCTACCCACAGGTGTTTCATTTTTGCTCCAGTGCAGACAAATAAAGTTTTTTGGAAAGCTCCTGTAACTGGGTGTTCTCTTACTCGATGCGGCCAAGCTACGCCCGCTTTTAAGGAGTGTCAAGCCGCCACACATCCAACTGCCGAACGGACGAATCACTTTTCTGCCGCTACTGGCCTTCGCGGCGGCAGAATCCGCCGTCCCGCCATCGCCCTTTCCGTCACTCCTGTCCTGTCGAAAAACTCGAGCAGCGGAATCAGGTATTTCCTCGACACGCCAACAACATCCCTCAACTCCGCCGGACTGTACAACCTGCCTGGCACCAGCGCCGCCCGTACCAGCCCGACGATTCCCGTGACAGCCTCGCTCGAATAATACCGGTCGTCCGAAACGCGTTTCAGAACACCATCCCGGTCGAGCTTTCGCAGCAACGTGCCCGTCCGAGGTCCAAACTTTTCGCTCAGTTCATGTACACCTGGCGGCTCATTTGGTTGATCGCGAATCGCCTGCACGATCGAATCGCTGATCCTTTGTTCATCTGCATTGAGCTCCGGCTTCCAGCCGGCGGGCCGTGCAAATCCCCCATCCAGCTCAATCTTCCCCTCACCCACAAGACGATTCAATACCGCATCGATAACCGCGGGTTCGGCTCTGAAAGCAGCTCGAAGCGTCTGAAGTGAGACACCGGGTTCGAGCGTAAAGTTTGCTGCGTGTGCTGAAATATTCTGCACGACCGCATTGGCCGTCTGGTCGATCACAGAACCCGCATATGACCGCCCGTTGACGATGTAGCATCGTGCCGCAGCACAGTGTGCTGCTGTCTCCGCGGCCGGCAGGCCGAGGCGGATGGGCAGAGACGAATATCGCACCCCGGCCAGGCCTGAGGCCGCGAGCATCCGATCCAGTTGCGAGTGAACCACGGCGTCGCCATCCGGGAGTTGCCGGCGCGCCCCGCCGCCGCTCGACCGCCGCCTTCTCGGTGGATATGGATCTAGCACCGTTCCGCCGCCGATCGTGGCAGGGGGAGATGGATACCGCAGCACGAAGTGGTCACCGCCACGTGCGATCACCGGATGCTCGAGCACGATACGTGAGCGCGCGCCCAGGGCATCCGCCGGGTCAGAAGCTCCCCGGCCGGCGACTCGACAGCCGACGTCAGAGGTCCCCAGATGGAACCGAAGCCGCGTTCGGGACGTTATTCTCGGCGCACTCGCATGGATCTCAAGCTCAGCATCGATCTCGCTGGTCTCAACCCAGGCCGGGTCGCCAACCAGCACGCTCCCCCGGCCTACCTCGGAGACGTCGCACCCCGCGAGGGCGAGCGCGGTTCGTTCTCCAGCACGGGCGGACGTGATGGCGGCTCCGTGCGTTTCCACCGCGCGAACGCGCAATTGCCGACTGCCGGGATAAAGTGTCACCATCGATTCACGCGCGACTGAACCACTCCAGATTGTTCCCGTTACCACGGTTCCGGTTCCCCTGACCGAGAACACACGATCAACCGGCATGCGAAACAGATCGGTTTCGACATTGCGGGGAGATACCATTGCAGCAGCGGCCGAGATGGCGCTCCGAAGCTCCGCCAGGCCCTCGCCTGTGCGAGCCGACACAGGTATGACGCGACTGCCCCCGTAGGCTGTCGGCTCGAGAAGAGAATCAACCTCATCGCGGACAAGTCCCAGCCACTCGGTGTCGGCCAGGTCGGACTTTGCCAGGGCCACGATCACCTGCTGAATCTTCAACAGTGAGAGGATGTCGAGATGCTCGCGAGTCTGCGGCATCACGCCTTCGTCGGCAGCAATTACCAGAAGGCCGATGTCAATGCCGCTCGCTCCCGCAAGCATGGTGCGGATGAATCCCTCATGGCCCGGCACATCGACGATGCCGATCGTTCCAGCGTCATCGAGTACCAGAGGCGCGAAACCGAGATCGATGGTAATGCCGCGCTTCTTCTCCTCCGGCAGGCGGTCGGTATCGACACCAGTGAGAGCCTTCACAAGCGTCGTCTTTCCGTGATCGATGTGCCCTGCAGTACCCAGAATCATCGCAGGAGCGGCGCTGAGGCAGGATCATTGATCACAGCAAGCTGCAACTCACGGCATGCTCCACCCCCTGAGGAGTTGTATTTCACGACGCGCTCCAGCTTCCCTCCTCCCACACCTTGAAAGCGCGAAGCTCGCGATCGCCGCTCACATGCTCACCGACAAATTCGCGTAACAGCCGCTGATGCGCTTTGGCTTCCAATGCCGGAAGACCGGTTACCCTTCCCCCTCCCACCCACAACCTGATTGCATCACGCGCCGATGATGGCAGCAGGCGGCTGCCGGCAGCGCTCAGCCGGCACCGGGCGCAGAGCGCACCACCGGCGGCATGTGAGAAGCCAACAGCAGCGTCACGTTTGAAAACGGAATCGCAGTTGGCGCAGCCATCGAGAGAGGGGCTGAAGCCCAGCGAAGCGACAATCAGCCAGGCACCGGACAGCGCGGACTCGACAATCGTACTCCCCTCTGCATCCACTATCCGGTCGAGGCTTTCCTCAACGGCATTGAACAGCGCTGGCGACGGCTCGTCACTGGAGGAGCGGAGCGCCAGCTCGGCGATCATCGAGCCAGCGGTGAATCTCCCGACGTCAGTCGCGAGGCGGGGCCTCGCGCGCGTTACATCCAACCCCGTCAGCGCCTGCAGCTCCCTGTTGGGGCGCATGTGAATCTCGGCTGCGCCCTGAGCGAAAAGATCGAGCGCTCCGCCAAATCTTTTTTTGGAGTTGCGCGCGCCGCGGGCCAGCACCGATTGAATACCGGCCTCGCGTGTCATGAGCCGAATTATCAGCGACGTTTCGAGATAGTGGAACGTGTGCAGAACTATCGATTCCGTCACCAGCGGTTGCATCGCTCAATCTATTGAGTACCGCCGAACCGTGCGCCAATGAGAATCACCCGGCCGGGCGCTTGAAAGTGCAGCACGTCCTCGTATTTCTTATCGAACAGATTTTCCGCGCGAACGGTGAGCGCCAGGCCGGAACCGTTTCTGCGGCGAAGCACATCGAAGCTGCCAGCGACATCGGTCTTCGTGTAGGCTGGCAGAGTCACCACCGGTGACGGAAACTCGCTGAAGTCGATGTCCGGACGGCTGCCGACATAGGTCGCCGTCGCCGAAAGCGAGCCGATGCCTGTTTTACGATATCGGACCACCGCTGAGCCTGTATGAGTCGCGCGACGCAGGAGTGCCTGGCCAACGCTCAGGTCGCCGGCGTATGCCTCAGAGAGCTCAGTTACTTTCGGAGAAGCCTGTGTGTAGCTCGCCGTCGCGGAGAAATCCGCATCGGGCGTGATGGCGACTTCGACATCGTAGCCGTTCGATTCCGCGCCTGTGAGATTCGCGTAGCTGCCCAGGAACGTTGGCGGGCCTCCAGCTACGAACTGAATGAGGTCGCTGAAGTGCTGGTTGAAATAGTCGGCTGTGAAGCGAACAGCTCCGCTGAGGAAACTCTGCTCGACACCGATTTCATAGCTGCGTGTGCGCTCGGGATCGAGGCCGGGGTTCCCCGACGTGAAAAGCGTGGGAAGAAGCTGATTGAAAGCCGGAGCGTTGAACGCAGTGCTCAGCGATCCACGAACACGGGTGGACGGCGCCAGAGCCAGACTGCCGCCGACACGGTAGGTCGTCACAGCGTCGTAATCGGAGTTGTCGTCGAGACGGGCAGAAAGCACGTACGAAGTGCGCGATGTGAATTGTCCAAGCAGCTCGGCGTACGCCGCGCGGTTGCTCCGTTGTGCAATGAAGCTCGACGTCTGCACCGTCGGCGCTCCAACAGGGCCTTCGCTGTTACCGCTCGATTCTCGTTCCCGCATGTACTCAGCGCCAATGTTGACCGTCGTCGAGTAAGGAAGCTGGAACAGGAATCGACCCTCCGCCGAGCGTCTGTAGTTCCGCGACTGGAATGCCGAGTGGACCTGCACCGGATCGTTTGCCGGAGCGCCAAATGGGATGGCGATGTCTTCGGTAAGGTCGGAGACGTCGTTGCTGCCGAGCAGGACGCGGGCCGTCACCAACGGCGAGATCCGCGTGGACGCATCGGCACCAACCGTAAGCCGGTGCTGAACGCGGTAGGCATTCGAGTCGACTGGCGCGCCGGTGAAGTCGGTTGGATAGTGAAACTCGGCAGTAGTGTACCGCGCCGAGGTAGACAGTTCCGTCGATGGTTTCGGCGCGAAGCCAGCTGAGGCGCTAAGTGTCCCGTTGTAGTATTGATTGTTGAATGGAATGATGCCATCGGTAACGTGTTGAGCCGCGCCTAGTGCATAACGCGCGCTGCCGGCCGCTCCGCTCACGTCTATGCCACCGTCGATGGTTCCATAGGTGCCGGCTCGTACGGAAGCACTCAGTGAAGCCGGGCCACGCCCCTGCCGTGTGAAAATCTGAACCACGCCCGACACTGCATCGGCCCCGTAAACTACGCCCGCGGGCCCGCGCACAACTTCGATACGCTCGATGTTATCGGTTGTGAGGTGACTTAGATCGAAGAAACCGCCCGGTGCGTTGACCGCAACGCCGTCGATGAGAATCTTCGTATAGCGGCTCTCGCCACCCCGCAGGAACAGCGTACTCACGGAGCCGAACGACCCGTTCTGAACGATTGATGCACCAGGCACCTCGCGCAGTGCGTCCGACACACGAGCGACACCGCGGGCACGAAGCTCATCGCCGGAAATCACAGTAATCGCCTGTGTCGCGGCAGCGCGCGTGGTGGGAGTCTTGGTGGCCGACACCACAACGGTATCCAGCCTCGTGGTATCGGCCCTCTGGGCGATGGCAATCGCTGGTGCACTCATCGAGAGGCCCGCGACAGCGGCAATTGATACTGCGAAACCGCGTCTGTGAACCAGGTGCTGGTTGTTGCTGCTTGCTGGCATGGCTTGTTATCAGGTGAGAGTGTTGGGAGTTGATGAGGGCGCGGAATGAGAGACGGGCGCTTTACGGCGAAGGGGGATCAGTGATGGCGCTCCCACCGCCGGATCGCGTGATACGACGAGAGGCCACTCGTATACTTTTTCGAGGAGCGGTGCCTGCATCACGTCTGCGGGACTTCCGGAGGCGACGACGCGTCCGTGGTGCAGGAGAATCACGTTTCGAGCGAAGCGGGCCACCAGGTTCAACTGGTGACTGATCAACAGCACCGTCATTCCATCGCTGGCGAGTCCATCGAGAAGCTCGAACAACGACATCTCGTGAGAGAGATCCAGAAAGGTCGTGGGCTCGTCCAGCACAAGGGCGCGTCCGCCCTGTGCGAGCGCACGCGCAATCCGGACGCGTTGCCACTCACCGCCCGAGAGTGCGTCCGTACGGCGTCCGGCAAATTCTTCAAGGCCGGCTCGCGCGATCGCATCAGTGACCTTGACAGCGTCGGACAACCCGGCAGTCTGCCAGAGCCCGAGGTGCGGATACCGCGCAAGTGCAACGTACTCGTCGACACGCATCGGGAACGCCGGGTTTTCCCGCTGTGGGGCAACCGCAACGGCTCGCGCCATTTCAACGGCAGACATCGAAGCGTGATCGCGTCCGTCGATCGTAATCCGGCCCTCTTCCAGCGACTGACGGCGCAGCAGCGCGCGAACGAGAGTTGATTTGCCGCTGCCGTTTGGGCCCGTTACCGCGGTAACCTCTCCCGCCGGCGCGCGGAACGTAACGTTATCCAGCGCACGGACGCCCGCTCCGTGATAGCGTACCGCAATACCTTCAAACGCGATCATGCGGCGCGTCTCAGCTGCGCAAGAAAAAACGGGACACCCAGTATCGCTGTCACTGCTCCAAGAGGTAGCTCCCCCGGCGGTCGAACGGTGCGCGCCACAAGGTCGGCTCCCGTAACGAGTGTTGCTCCCACGAGCGCCGATGCAATCAGCAGCGGCCGGTGGTGACGGATTCCCGCAGCCCGCACGATGTGGGGCACGACAAGGCCAACGAATCCGATAAGTCCCGCTGCGGCAACCGTCGCCGCTGCCAGCACCGCGCTCAACAGATACATGCGTCGGGCCGCAGACTCCACGTTCACGCCAAGTGCCGCCGCTGACTCGTCGCCGAGTGCCAGCACGTCGATTTCCCGTGCCCAGTAAATCAGAGCAAAGCCGCCTGCGGCCACATATGCAGTTAACCACCCGACAGTGGCCCACGAGCCGTCGGCCACGGAGCCCATCATCCACCAGAGCGCGCCGCGGATAGTGTTCGGCGGCGCATTTGCCAGTGCGATCATGATCACGGCGTTTGCAAACGCGCCAATGACGACACCCGCCATTAGCAGCGTGCGAGGATCGCCGTGCCCGCCGCGGCCGGCGGCGCGAGCGACCAGCAAGGCCAGCAGCACTGCCGCGGAGGCGCCGGCGAAGGCCGCGATCGCGACGATGCCGCCTGCAGTAGCTCCCCCAGCGAACGCGATCACGGCTCCAACCGCTGCGCCCCCCGAAACACCGAGCAGGTAGGGTTCCGCGAGCCCGTTGCGAAGCGTGCCTTGCAATGCACCGCCGCTCATCCCGAGTGCGGCACCGACGAGGGCGGCGAGGATCACGCGCGGCAGTCTCAGGTTGCGAACAATGGAAACCACACCCTCATCACCAACGCCACGTACTGCTTGCAGCACTTCCAGCGGAGGGATCGACACAGCGCCGGTCCCGACGGCGACAACGGAGAGCACGATGAGAGCGGCTATCATTATCCACCAATGCCACATGTGGTGCGACATCACCGAAACGCGCCCGGATGCAGCAATGCGGCGAGCGACACCGCCGCCTCTCCGAGTCTCACCGACGGGCGCCCCACGAGAATGGTATCGGCGATGAGAATCCGCCCGGCCCTAACCGCCGGTGCGGCCGCCCACCGCGCATCTCGGCGAATCTTCATCGCGCCCTCCGGCCCAGTGATGAAATAATCAGGATTGCGCCGGAGTACGTCTTCGATCGAAACCGTCGGGGAGGGATCGGGCAGCTCCGCATAGACGTTTTCGCCGCCGGCGATGACAATCAGCTCATGCAGATAGCTGCCGGCCGCGATCGTGATCAGCGGCGCGTCCCATATGTGCCAGAACACACGAGGCTTTTTCAGCGCCTTCGTCACGTTGGCGACGCGGTCAATGGTCCGTGCCACTGAATCCGAAACCACCTGCCCGCGAATGCTGTCGCCGATGATGCGTCCAAGCAGCACCGAGGCGCGATGAAAGTCGGCAATGTGGTCGATTTTCAGTGAGATGGTGTTGACGCCGGCAGCGCGAAACTGCGTTGCGGCGTTTCGATTGTCCTGGCTTGCGTAAAGCACTACCAGGTCGGGTTTGGCGCCCAGGACGGCCTCGATGTTCGGCCTCAGGCCGGACCCCAGGTCCGGGACGAATTTCGCCGAGTCGGGATAGAGGTCCCAGTGGGTGCGGCCCACCAGGCGGCCGCCTGCGCCAAGCGCGAACAGCAGGTCGGTGGTAGCCGGGTTCAGGGAGACGATTCGCGACGGGCGTCCCACAAAGCTGATTGGATCGCCAAAATCGTCCGACTGCGCCGATGGCTGTGGCTCACGGGAAGGCGCGCAGGCAGCCAGAATAATCACAGCAAGAGCGAACTGACGGCACCAAAACAAAAAAGCGTTCTCCATGGAAGAGAACGCCTGCAACGTCAACGCATCCTGAGTGGACACCTCGAACGCCACCAGCCCCTCCCCCGAGGTTCTGAATAAGTGGCGCGAGCGAGAGTCGTCTCCTGGCTCCGGGCCGCGTCGCTCACCTTCCCGGCCAACTGTGGCCAGTGGTACTACGAGCGTGCGTTTTGATGCCCGATACAGTGGCGGGGCCGCACCGGCATCAGACCGGTTTCCGGGGCTCCGTTCGCGATCAATTGTGCCGAAGCTTAAGCCTTTCTGAGCGCGCGGGCAAGCGCGAAGACCATCGACCCGCCAATGATCACGGTGATGCCGATCAGGTAACGGCTATCCACCCGGCCCTCTGTTGCGCGCGGGAGATCGATGACGCTCGTTACATTCGCCGGGATATTGGAAGCCAGGAACCGCCGAAACATCCGCTTTTCCAGACTGACCGCATCTACTTCTTTCAACCGGGCGCCGGTCACTGTTCCGGTTGGTTCTTCAATCAGCACTTCGTAGACCTCCGTGGGGCGGTCTATCGGGACGCTGAGTGGAAACGACGACGCCGGGACGTCGTAAGTGAACGAGAGCTGTTTCAGCCCCGGGGCCAACGGCGCGAACACGAAGGCCCTCCCGGCGGAAAACGTGACGGCATCGGCGGGAACGTCCCCCTGACTCACGCGAAAATTGCGGGCACCTGCCGGGAAGGCCGCGGACCAGACCGCGCCGCCCGGCGTCGAATTCGCTGCAACGCGCGTTACGGAACTGTCATTGGCAAGCTCATAGACTTCGGTCACCGAGCGAACGGCGTTCGGATTCACCGCCGAAACAATTACATGATGACCGCGAATACTCGTCGGCACGCTCCTGGATGTGGTATCGAACACCGCGATCTCCGCCTCGTCGTTTTTGACCAGCGCGTGATGCAGCGGCGTAGTGAAGTATGCGATCCCCGAGTATGATGCCGAGACAAAGTAAATGGCTTGTTCGTCGCCAGTTTTGCGGTAGGTGAACGAGTACTCGCCAGCGCCGTTGGTCTGCATCGAGTCCAGTGGCGCCGCCGCATCGGATCCTACACGATGGAGGATCGCCCAGACACCGGCAACCGGCAGCATCGATTTCGCAGCGGGACGAACGATTCGTCCCACGACGCGCTGATCTACCTTGGGATTGCCTTGCGGTGCGATTTCCTGGGCTGACGCAATGCTCGACAGGAAAACGAGCGCCAAGCTACAGACTGAATTTCCCAAAGTCCTCGGGGCGCAGATTTTCCAGATAAGCCTTGAGCTGCTCGGGGGTCATTTCATCGGACGGTTCGGAGCCCGCACTGTCAGATTCCGGTTCATCGGCCATCTGAGCTGCCGTCTCTGCGTCCTCGAAAAGCATCGCGCGCAAGAGCGATTCCTGGGCAAAGATCGGGGCAGCGCAGCGGAGAGCGATCGCGATACTATCAGATGGCCGCGCGTCGATGTTGATCGTCGAACCCTCCCGCCTGATCTGCAGCTCGGCGTAATAAGTCCGATTCTCAACTCTGGTGATCTGAATCCGCCGCAGTGTTCCGCCAAGACCCGTGATTAGTGTTTTGCAGAGATCGTGGGTTAGCGGGCGCTCGCGTCGCAGCTTGCTCATTTCGACGACGATGGACTCCGCTTCGGGCTGCCCGATCCAAATCGGCAGAAGACGCTCGCCATCCTTTTCGCGGAGGATGACGACGTAGGAATTATTGGAGCGGTCGAGGCCCAGCCGCATCACTTCGACTTCAACGAGCTGCATTTCTGGAATGTAATGGCGGGCACTATGGGCATAAAGGTCCGGCGCATGGGCGCGCTCTGCTGGACGACGGCGATTTCTCAAAGTAGCCAATTTCAGATAAACCCTGACCAGGCCACGCTTGTTTTGTGACTCGCCTCAGCGGTGTTCAGTCAGCACAATCTTCTGCTGCACGAGCTGCCTCACTTTCCTGCCCCGCGCGAGCGCGGGAGAAAAGCGCATAGCAGGCAAGGCCTCAAGAAGTGAAGCGGTGAACAACTCGTTTGTGGACTGAAGGATTTTTATCGACGGTTTTTCTACCCGGCCGTCCCGGCCAACTATGAATTGCGCATGCGTTTCTCCTCGAACCCCCGAGGCGTGGAGCGGGACAGGGTATCTTGGAACTCCGCTCGCGGGAAGAGGCGAGGCTTCCTCCTGAACCTCAAACTCGTAGTAGACCCGGTTTCCGGTATGGGGCTTGGGTCGATTCGGTTCGGGATGTTCTGTTTTGGCGCTCTCCCAGCTGCTGTGTCTTCTCTCACCCTCTATAAAGGCTTCGTGAAACGTCGGCTGCCGGGTTGGAGGTCCTGGGCATCTGCTGACGTCCACTGCTTCCGGGTATGCGAAAGCCATGGTGCTCGTGCCGGCTGACTCGCGCACGGAAGCCGTCAGGTGGACTAGTACGACGCGCTGGGTTGACGTTGGGTCTTTTCCCCTGACAACGCCATCAGGCTTCGTTCCGATCACGATTCCGATGTATCGCTTGTCACTCCGGGCAAACGCGCAATTGCCGAGTAATATCATGGACCTGGTGTCCCCTGACTCATCGGACGACGCAGTCCAAATATCACCAGCTGAACGATCAAGCCTCGAAAGCGTTCCGGGTTCTACGGAGGTATTGATAGCTGCCAGAACCGGACCCGCACGGGGGGCAATAGTGCGATTACTTAGCTCGAGCATACCGGCAACAACTGCAATCCCGATAGATACCCACGCGACCGTTGTCGTTGTTGTCGCTCCTGAGCGGTCGCGTGTTGGCGAACCGCCCGTGCTAGACACGCGGTGATGCAATCCTGAAATGCAACGGACCAATACGGATTTCAGGCGTCGTAAAATCGCCAATCAATATTCCAGTTACGAAATAGTCGCCGGATTTTGACTGCAAGCCGCCCTTGGTTGATTGAGTCCAGTTCCCAGACAACTTGCGTTCTCCGCCTGGTTTCAAGCTCATGTTGACTTCCATCAGGTCGATTGCCGGCTCGCCGGGAACCGAACTCCAGACCACCGTTCCGCTCGCGTCAGTCACGATAAAGAATGCGGGGTTAGGGTTGGCAAGATTAAACGGCAAAGCTCGATGCGTCGGGTTGCGAGCGATCAACTCGAAATGAATAGGGTGCCCGATGCGAGAGGTAGACGGTACACGAAGCGAAATGACGATAGAATCGACGATACTCGAAACACTACTATGCCCGCGGAAGTCTGACCGACCTGGCGATGTTCCGTTAAGCCCATATTGCTCGTTTCGACACGAGAGCGCACACAGCAAAAAGACCAGCACCAAAGTCGGCATGTGCATCGTGAGGTTGTGAAATGCGTGCCAAACCTGGAAACAATGAGCCCACGAGCAGGGTGTCGGATGCGAACAGTTACGCCACTGTCGCCGCGGCTAGAGGTCCACTAGCCCTTCACTGCCGCCTGCAGCTGCTTTACCCGATCCAGCCGCTCCCATGTGAACTGCGTCCGGCTGTTTCTGCCAATTCCGATTTTCTCAGAGCTTCGGCCAAAATGTCCATAGGCAGCGGTGGCCTCGTATATCGGCTTCTTGAGGTCGAGGTCGGCGATGATGCCTTTCGGCGTCAGATCGAAAACCGTCTCCACGGCGCGCATGATCGCCGCTTCGGGGATGGTGTTGGTACCGAACGTATCGACCATCACCGATACCGGTTTTGCAACACCGATCGCGTAGGCAAGCTGCACCTCGCATCGGCGAGCGAGTTTGGCGCCGACAATGTTCTTGGCAACCCATCGCGCAGCATAACATGCGCTCCGATCCACCTTTGAGGGATCCTTGCCGCTGAACGCACCACCCCCGTGGCGGCCCATCCCGCCGTATGTATCGACGATGATCTTGCGGCCGGTAAGGCCCGCATCGCCCTGCGGACCCCCAACTACAAACCGGCCGGTGGGGTTGATGTGGTACTTGATTTCCTTCGAGCGCATCTCCTTTGGAATGACCGGCTCGATCACATCGGAAATCACTGCCTGGTGGAGTTTCTTGTTACTGATGCCGTCACTGTGCTGCGTCGAGATGACGACCGTATCGACCGCTACCGGTACACCGTCCTCGTATACCACCGTCACCTGCGACTTGCCATCCGGTCGAAGCCAGTTGCCGCCGCCATTTCTGCGGCACTCCGCGAGTTGCCGGGTGAGCCGGTGAGCAAGCATGATGGGGAGCGGCATCAACTCTTCGGTCTCGTCAGACGCGTAGCCAAACATCATTCCCTGGTCGCCGGCGCCGCCGGTGTCGACCCCCTGACTGATATCGCGTGACTGGCGACCAATAGTGCTGATCACCGCGCAGGTCTTCGAGTCGAACCCGTACGTTGCGTCAGTATAGCCGATACGATCGATCGTCCGGCGGACGATGTCGGGAAAAGAGACGTAGGTGGTAGTGGTGATTTCGCCTGCCACACAGGCAAGCCCTGTGGTAACCAGGGTTTCGCAGGCAACGCGAGCTTCAGGGTCGTCAGTCAGGATTGCGTCCAGAATGGCGTCCGAAATCTGGTCAGCTACCTTGTCGGGATGACCCTCAGTAACTGACTCAGACGTAAACAAGTGTCGATCGAGCACGATATCCCTCAGGATTGGGATGGAGCGGAACGGACTGGCGACACGCCGTACGATTCGTGCGCCATTGGTCTTAAGGTCCGCCGAATCCCTCAAACGTATTCCCATCGACGTACTCGGGCAACCCGTCGCGGAGAAACTGCGCATCTCCAAACGCAGAGAACAGACGCCGTCTCAGCTCGTCCTCTGCTTCGCGGGCAGTCTGGGCGCCGAGCGCCGCATTCGCCGCATCCATCGCCACCTCGGCGCTGACTCCTCTCACAATGCGCTTGACCAGCGGCACCGCCCGCCCGGCGACGCTGAGTTGTCGAACACCGAGCCCGATCAGGGCAAAAGCCATGAGCGGTTGCGAAGCCATTTCGCCGCAGACACTGACCTCGAGGCCGTTGTCGTTGCCTACCTCGACGGTACGCCGGATCAACCGCAGAACCGCTGGGTGCAGAGGTGTGAACCTCGACGCGAGGTTTGCGTTGCCGCGATCGACGGCCAGCGTGTACTGCACCAGGTCATTGGTGCCGATACTGAAAAATGCCACGTCCTTCACAAGTGTGTCGGCGACGATTACCGCGGCCGGCGTCTCTATCATCACACCCAGCGGAAGGCCATGCCTGTAGTCGACGCCACGCTCATCGAGCTCGGCTGCCGCTTCCTCGAGCAGATGCCGCGCCTGACGCACTTCTTCGACGCTCACGACCAGTGGAAGCATGATCCGAACGTCTCCGTGCATCGCCGCCCGTAACAACGCGCGGAGCTGCGTTTTGAAAATCTCAGGCTCGTCGAGGCACATCCGGATTGCCCGCCATCCGAGAAACGGATTGGCTTCGTGAGGGAAGCCACCCACCGGCAGCTTGTCTCCCCCGACATCGAATGTCCGAATCACCACCGGCTTGCCTTCGAACGCCTCGACCACTCTTTTGTACGCGCGGTACTGTTCTTCCTCGTCGGGCATCGAAGCTCTGCCGACAACAAGAAATTCGGTGCGCATCAATCCCACACCCTCAGCGCCTGAGTGCGCCGCCGCCTCGGCTTCCTCCGGAAGGTCAACGTTCGCGCGCAGCGTAATACGCACTCCATCGAGGGTGACAGGCTCCGCGCCAACGAGTTGCTGCAGTTCCGCCGTGTCCGCCTCTTCGCGGGCAGCGCGGAGGGTATAGGAGGCGATCTGGACCGCGGTTGGCCGCGGAATGAGCGCCCCCGATGAACCGTCGAGAATTATTTCATCACCGCCTGACACTCGCCGGGTGGCATCACGCAATCCGACGACAGCCGGCAAGCCCAGCGATCGGGCAAGAATCGCTACATGCGACGTGCGCGTTCCCTCATCGGTTGCAATGGCGGCGATGGCGTCGCGGTCGAGCTGGACGGTCAGACTCGGCGTCAGGTCGTGAGTAACCAGGATTGCATTGGATCCCTTGGGTAAATCCACCGGGTCATGGTCAGGGAGTCCAAGCAGAATCGAGAGCACGCGGATGTGGATGTCGGTCAGATCTCCAACGCGCTCACGGATCATCGGCTGAGCATGGCGAGCGAAGTTCTGCCGTGACTCGATGAGCACCAGATCGAAAGCTTTCTCGGCGCCGATATTTCGCCGGATGAACTTCTCGACGCTGGAAATGAGCTCACCATCGGAGAGGATTTGCACCTGTACGTCGAAGATTGCCGCTTCCTCCGGCCCCGCATGCCGTTCGGCACGTGCTTTCACCTGCGCCAGCCGGCCCTTGGCAGTCGTCAGCGCATCATGAAAGCGCGCTATCTCGCTCTCGATCTTTTCGTCCGCAATTATGCGCTGAGGAACGTCGGGCACCTCCCAGAGGAGCAGATGCACAGGACCGATAACGATGCCGGGCGACGCCGGCATGCCTATCATTTTTCCATCGGAGCGCGGCGTATCCGGACTCACGATTCTCCAAACCGCGCGACGACGAGCGCCTCGAGGGCATCGAGTGCCGCGTCACAATCGGCACCGTCCGCACGCAGCAGAATAGTCGATCCACTTTCCGCGCCGAGCATCATCACACCCATGATGCTCTTGCCGTTCACTTCCATGTCTTCCCGGATGATCGTGATATCGCTCTTGAAGCGGGACGCTGTTTTCACAATCTCGGCCGCAGGCCGTGCATGGATGCCGAGTTTGTTGACCACCTGGACGCTGCGTTCTGTCATTTGGGGATTACCGAGTAAAGAACGAACAGCGCGAGTGCGATGAGCGCGAGGCGCCAGCCCTCCGCTCGCTCGCCAAAGCGTGCGAGAACCGCGCCGCCGACGATCGCCACCAGGATCATCTCTCCAGCTAGCGTGCGGCCTTCCATCACGATCCGGTCGACAGCCAGCGGAATTGAAATCCCGGCAAGAAGGGCTGCCACACTTCCAACATACTGAGGGCCACGGCGAAGGACCGGGTGACCAAGCGCATCCGCAACGCGCAGTCCACGCTGGAAGCCCACTGTCAGCCCCCATGCACGCATCCAGAGGTGGCCGGCATTGTACAGTCCGAGGAAGGTAGCGATTACAACAATCGGTCGCGCACCGCTTCCAAAGGCGCCGAGCGCCACAAGAGAGCAAAGGGGAAGCCAGCTTGCCCAGACGAGACGGTCACCCACACTGCCCAGCGGGCCTCCGAGTGCCGTCCTGAACCGTTCGATCAGCGCCGCCGGCACTCCGTCGAGTTCGGCCCGTGCCAGCGCGCCAACCGCTACCCCGGCAAGATACGGGTGAGCGTTGAAGTAACGGGTGTGCCGGCCCAGCGCTTCCCTGTATCGCGGGTCATTGACACCTCCCGGCAACAGCCTCAACGCGGGTTCCATGCAGAACGCAATTCCGTTACCGAGCAGGGTCTCATAATTCCACGCACCCTGCACTGCAAAAAGTCGCAGATAAATGCGGAACCAGGTCGTAAAAGGAAGTGAAGGAACCGGAGTTACCGAAGGCGTCATCTGGTAATGATTATCGCTGCACCGGCAGCAAGCCCGGCCAGCAGGTAAACACGGGCATGAGCGACGGTGTGGAAAATCTTCCATATCGCACCGGCGGATACCGCCGCGACCATGGCGACAACCACTCCGCGTGAATACGCGGCGTTCGTAGTCCATCGAGCGAGCAGTGCGCCCACCAGCGGCTGGAAGAAAAGCAGCGCGAAGAAGGTTACGAGGCCGCCACGTACGAAATCAGCGGTCAATCCGAACAGCTGAGTTCCGATCACAACCGACGGCACCCCGGCGTCAAGGCCGTCCCGGCGCGCTGCGGCATGCGAGCCATTGAGCCGCCGAAGCTTTACCATGCTCCACCCACTAACGACGGCGGTCACCAGCGCCGCCAGCAGGGCACCGGCAAGCGCGCCCGCCTGATCGGGAGGGTAAACCGCGTAAATCGCCCCGCCGACGACACTGGCCGACCCCCATTCGGGATACCGCGAAGCGCCGAACGGCAGCATTTCAAGCGCCAGGAGTTCGAGTACCACGCCGATGATCATGCCCCCTCCCGGGTTTCCCATCAACGTGCCGGCAACAGTTGCGGCAACGAGGGGGCGGGAGATCATGGCCTGGGGAAAAGTCACCACATCGAGGCCAAGAAACGCTCCAAGGAGCGCGATTGGAAACAGTTCCACGAGTATCATGCGCCCGGCCGATCGGGAGGAGCGTCGCCCAGGACTTCCTCGATGGGAACCTGCCGGGCCGCTGGTACATCCTGCGCTGTCACTTTCACGCCACGCGATGCGAGGTTCCGAAGCTCGCGCTCCTCACCGGGAGTGAGAAAAACGTAGCGAGACTTCTGACTGCGGCCCGCACGGTAGTGAAGCCCGCCAACATTCACGCTGGCGATAGTGCCGGTCGCACACACGAGCCTGTCCATCGTCGCGATGTCGCCCGTTACGACAATACCGGGCCGGGAATCACAGACGTAGCGCTCATGGTCACGAGCCGCCGAAGCAACATCCGCAAACAGAATCTCCATCTCGGGTGGGATCCCCATGCGGTAGAGGTCCTGTTCCCAGTCCGAGGAGGCAACGTTGTCGTCGACGAGAACGATGAACTCAATGTCGAGTGGCTGGCCCCATCCAACAACTACCTGGCCGTGAATGAGACGATCGTCTATCCGGTAGAGCCGGACGCTCACGACGCACCTCCGTTCACAAGGACCGCAAGCCGTCCCTTTTCAGCGGCGTGGTGCGCTGCATCAACAGCTGACATTGGCGGCTGAAACACAAAATCCAGCAAAGCCGCCAGGTTCGCTCCCGTCACCAGCACGCAATCGGTGTGATCGCGAAGCAGCCGCCGAACTGCTAGGGTGGCACTGCCCGCGGGCAGATCACTGAAGAAAACTTTTACTCCGGTCGTCGCAGTACACTCACGCAATCGCGTTTCGATCTCGCCGGCGCTGAGATCCCGGTTCGAAACACCGAGCAACAGATGCCCACGCCCGGTGATGCGATCGACAGCGTCGATCATGCCTTCGGGGTACGACCCGTGACCAACTACGATAGCACGTACCTCACCAGCCGCAGAGTGCTCGTTTCCATCGGAGCTACTCGTCATCTTCCTGCAGATACTGACGGACGTTGCCGGCTGCCGCCTGCCGCATTCGCCCTATCAGCCTCTCGTTGAACGCCTCAGCCGGATTCACCCCGGAATATCGCAACAGGTGATTGAGTGCAATGACTTCTGCAATCACCGTAATGTTTTTTCCGGGATTCAGCGGTACCGTGATCAAGGGAATTTCCACATCCAGAATGCGGGTCAGCACGGTGTCCAGACCGGTGCGCTCCACAACCGCATCCTGGTTCCACTCTTCAAGATGAACCACCACCTCGATGCGTTTCTGCTGTCGTACTGCCCTGATTCCGAAGATCGAAGGAATATCGATAAGCCCAACGCCGCGAATCTCCATGTGATGTCGCTGAAGTTCGTGCGCTTTTCCTATCAGCACGTCATTACCCCGGCGCATGGTGATGACGAGGTCATCTGCCACAAGGCGATGGCCGCGCTCCACGAGATCGAGCACACATTCCGACTTTCCGATTCCGCTGCGGCCGGTAAAAAAAAGACCAACGCCAAAAATGTCCGCCAGTGATCCGTGCAGCGTTACCGTCGGGGCAAACTCGCTCTCGAGAACGGGTTTGAGACGCCTGTAGAATTCAGCAGTCTTGAGCGCGGTTCGCAGAAGCGCGACCCCGCTCGAAAATGCTGCTTCGACTACTCCCGGCGGAGGCTCCTGATTCTTGGTGATGATGACGGCCGGAATCGGAAATGCAAAAAAACCCGTCACGATTCGCGCTCTCTCTGACTCTGGCAGCGACGACAGATATGTTATCTCAGTTTCGCCGAGCACCTGCAGCCGTTCGGCGACGAACCTCTCGACATAACCCGCGAGCGCAAGTCCTGGACTCGATACATCGGCGTTGCTGATCGCATGCTCCAGACCGGCGCCGTTGCCAATGTCGACCAGCTGCAGCTGCTCGCCATTCCGTTCCAGAAATTGTCGGACGCTTGGTGCACGGCTCACGCGCGGTATGCCTTCTCCGCCTGCGGTGCACGCTGTGCCGACCGGCGGCTGCTGCTCAGCTTCCTGATCTGGCTGCCAAGCCGCTCGATAGCGATCGTGAGTGCCGGGCCGTAATACCTGGCTTCACCACTGGCTACGATCTCCGCGTGGCGCGGAGCATGAAGGACGATCTCAACCCGCTTCACTGGCCCATCCTGCTCGAAGCGGATTACTGCGTCGACGGCACGAGGAAGTCTCGCAGCGGCGCGCTCCGCAGCGATTTCGGCGCGACGGCGCATGCGCGGGGATATGACTGCGTGGTGAGAATGAAAGATTGTTTCCACTACCGATTGCCTCGCTGCACCAGATTCGTGAGGTGCGATAAAGTGTCTGTGGCTGACTGTTCCCAGGTAAATCTCTCGGCAAAACGCCTGCCCGCGCCGCCAAGTCGTGCGACCAGTTCCGGCGATTCGGTGATCCTGCGCATCGCGCCGGCGAGCGCGTCTAGGTCGCCATGCGGAACGAGAAAGCCGGTTTCGCCGTCGACCACGGATTCCCGCAATCCCGGAGAATCGCTGGCAATCACTGGCGTTCCGCAGGCGGCGGCTTCGAGATTCGTGATTCCCCAGCCTTCCTTGGGCGATGCCAGCACCGACGACCATGCACTTCGGAGCAGCGCAATCTTGTCATCAGTGGTGATATAGCTGAGAAAGCGGACTCTCGAGCCAAGCGAAAGGGATTTCACCAGTTTTTGCAGTGCGTCGAGGTGGTTGCCGGTGCCTGCGATCTCGAGCCGCGCTGTTGGATGGTTGAGCGCAGCGAACGCCCGAACGATGATGTCCACGCCCTTGTATTTTCTGAGCCGTCCAACGTAGGCGAAAACTGGCTGCGGCGATCTGGCCTCCGCTTTGGGCGTGAACTCTTCGACATCGATGCCATTATAAATGACGCTGATAGACTCTGCCGGAATTCCTCGACCGACGAGGTCGTCTGCCGTGCTTTCACTGACCGCCACGAAGGGCAATTTGCTGTAGACGAACGGCAGGCCTCGCTCGGCCAGCCACACGGTGCCTGCCATCGGTGCATTTGCTTCGCGAAAAATTGTTTCGCCGAACAGATGGTGCACCAGCGCTACCACTCGCGGACCGCCCCATAACGGTGTGTAAAGGGGAATCTTGTTGAGGTCTTCGATCAACACGTCGTAATTACGCGTTGCCAGGTGCTTTCGGAAGTATCGGCGCGCATACAATGGAAACGTGTAGCGGGTACCCACGCGGTGAATATCGATGCCGTCGAGTGTGACACGCGGTGCCGCGCCCGGCCACCCACTCGCCAGCAGATCGACGGTATGGCCGCGGGTGGCGATGCGGCCGAAAATCTCATGCAGGTGAACCTCGGCGCCGCCTCCATTGGGGTTCTCACGGTCGTTCCAGTTGACGATGAGGATGCGCACTAAAGAATGCCGGCCCGCCGCGCGTATGCATCGAGAATGCCGTTGACGAACCGCGCACTGGCCGCACTGCCGAAGCGTTCAGCCAGTCTCACAGCTTCCTGGATTACCACCTTCGGCGGAACGTCACCCCGGCGCAGCTCCGCCGCTCCGAGACGAAGCACCGACCGCTCGATCGCGCCGATTCGCTCGATACGCCAGTTGTCGGTGACGGCCATCAGCCCGGCATCGAGCTCTTCCAGCGCAGCAGCAACCGTGCGGACAATACTGCCCGCAAACTTGCGCTCATCTGGGCTGACAGCCAGGTCATCCCACACCTTCACCGCAACTTTGGTCAGGTCGGCACCGGCACGCATGTCCCATGCATACAATGCCTGCAACGCTCTGGCGCGGCCGCGCGTTTCAACTCTCATTGCCTGCGTCCAGCTGATCCAGCAGGTCGACCATCTCGAGGGCCGCCAGCGCCGCATCCCAGCCTTTGTTACCATGCAGGCCGCCAGTGCGGGCGAGTGCCTGTTCCATTGTATCGCACGTCAGCAAGCCGAAGCCCACGGGTATGTCCGAGTCGCGCGCGGCGCCTGCAAGCCCGCGCGACGCTTCGCCCGCCACAAATTCGAAGTGCGGCGTGTCGCCGCGAATCACTGCTCCCAGGGCGACAACGGCTTCGTACCTCTCCGTAGCCAGAAGCCTTCGAACTGCGAGTGGCAGCTCCCACGCGCCGGGCACCCACGCAACGTCGATATCGTCGAAGCTGACGCCATGCCGCAACAGTGCATCCATCGCTCCGTCCACCAGGGCGCGTGTGACGCTTTCGTTGAACCGGCTGGCGACGACGGCAACACGCCGCCCAGTGCCGGCGGGAGTGCCCGCAAATTCAGCCATTCAGGAGGCTAGCAGGTGACCGAGCTTGTCGCGCTTGGTATCCAGATACTCCGCATTTTCTGCCGTTGCAATCGGTGCGATTTCAACTCTGTCTTCGACCTCCAGACCATACCCCTCGAGGCCAATGAGCTTTTGCGGGTTGTTGGTCAACTGGCGAATCTTCCTCAGACCGAGATCGAGCAGAATCTGTGCGCCTATTCCATAGTTTCGCAGGTCGGGTTTGAAGCCCAGTTGTTCATTTGCCTCGACCGTATCGGCGCCGGTGTCCTGTAACTGATAGGCTTTGAGCTTGTTAAGCAGGCCGATGCCACGCCCTTCCTGATCGAGATAAACGATAACGCCGCGCCCCTCTGTCGCAATCATCTGCATTGCAGTGTGAAGCTGCCAGCCGCAGTCGCACCGCAGCGAATGGAATACATCACCGGTCAGACACTTGGAATGCATGCGCACCAGAGTGCTCTCGCCTGCATCGCTAACGTCGCCGAAAACAAGTGCGACATGCTCATGGTCGTCGACGTCGTTCCTGTACCCGATCACTCGCCAAACGCCGACCTCGGTCGGCAACCGAGCCTCGGCGACTCGATGGACCAGCCGTTCTGATTGAAGGCGGAATGCCACCAGCTGGGCAACGGTGATGAACGTGAGTCCGTGCTCAGCGGCAAAGAGCTCGAGCTGAGGGCGCCGCGCGGTGGTACCATCCTCGTTGAGAACCTCGCAGACAACCCCGGAAGGATAGAGGCCTGCAAGGCGTGCGAGATCAACAGCCGCCTCTGTATGGCCAACCCGCTGCAGCACACCCCCATCCCGGGCTCTCAGTGGAGGTATGTGGCCCGGACGCCGCAGATCCGCCGGAATGGTCGCGGGGTCGACAGCGACCCGAATGGTTTTCGCCCGATCCTGCGCGCTCACACCGGTTGTCACCCCGAACCGAGGCGCGGCGTCGATGCTCACGGTGAACGCGGTTCGCTGCTCCTCGGTGTTCTGATCGCTCTGCTGAGGAAGCCGCAACTGATCGGCCCGCTCGCCCGTCAGGGCGAGACATATCCAGCCGCCCGCTTTGCGAATCATGAAATTGATAAGCTCGGGCGTGACCAGTTGGGACGCGCAAATGAGATCGCCCTCGTTTTCCCTGTCCTCGTCGTCTGCTACGAGAATCAGCCTCCCCGCCCTGATGTCGGCGATCGCCTGTTCAACGGTTCCGAATTGCATTGCGTTGCCCTTAGGTCTGCGAGTGAGCTAACCGGCGATTGAGATACGGCACGACCATCTGTTTCACGTACTTGCCGATGATGTCCGATTCGATGTGTACGCGACTGCCCCTGGCCAGACGGCCGAGGGCGGTGTGCTGCAAGGTGTATTCGATCAGTGAGACTTGCAACACGTCACCGGCAATCGCGTTCACTGTCAGGCTGACGCCGTCGATAGTCACCGAACCCAGCACAACCAGTGTTTCGGCGATCGCTGCCGGAACCGAAATGTCGATCAGAGTGGCGTCGGCAGTAATCGTGACCGCCAGGACGACGCCAACGCCGTCCACATGCCCTTGAACAATATGGCCGCCAAATCTGCCGTCGGCCTTCATCGCGCGCTCGAGGTTAACCTCTCGACCCACTTGCCACTCGCCGATAGTCGTGCGGCCTGCCGTCGTGACTACGGCCGCGACAGTAAACCAGCCGTCTCCGCATTCACGCACCGTAAGGCATGCTCCGTCCATTGCAATGCTTTCGCCAGGAACAACGTCTGAATAGCCGGCGCGCACATTCAATTCGATTCCAGCCGATGTTTTTTCGACCGCCACAATCGAACCGACTATGTCAACCAGTCCCGTGAACATGCTCGCGCCTGTCTACCGAATAAATGCTCATAACGTCGTCGCCGATCGACCGGGTGCGAAGCAGTTTGAACCGCGGCGCATGCGACACTTCCTGAGCGGCGACTCCGGAGAACGCGCCCAGGGACCCAGTTCCCAGTATCACGGGCGCCTGAAAGATAACGAGGCGATCCACAGATCCGTTGGCGAGGAACGATGCAACGAGGCCCGCGCCACCCTCAACCAGCACCGAGGTGATACCGCGCCTCCTCAATTGCCTGAGGGCATCGTTGAGATCGTGGGCCGCGATCGCTTCGACGCCGAGGCTGGCGAGCTGAGGGCGCATTGGCGCATTCACTGCGGTGACGAGTAGCACGGGAATTTCGCGCGCCGACCGGGCAAGTACACTTTCCGGATTCAGTCTGGCGTGGCGGTCGAAAACTATCCGCACTGGCGGCACGCGCGCCGGTGGGTTGGTTCGGGCCGTGAGCCGCGGATCATCGGCGATAGCTGTCTGCAGCCCCACCGCAATCGCATCACTCACAGCGCGCATCCGATGCACCTCGGCGCGCGACTGTTCGCTGGTGATCCATTTGCGGGTGCGTTTTGCGTCGCTTATCGCCCCGTCAAGTGAAGTGGCAAGCTTGATAGTGACAAACGGAATGTCTGTCTCAAACGAATGAAAAAAAGCGGCGTTCAGCTCGCGCGCTTCAGTCTCGAGTAGTCCAACCTCGACGGAAACTCCGGCCCCGCGTAATCGAGCCGCGCCGCCAGTTGCGTGCGGGTTTGGGTCACTGACGGCGGCGACCACTCGCGTGATACCGGCGGCAATTATCGCCCCGCTGCACGGAGGAGTTCTGCCGTGATGGTCACAGGGCTCGAGACTAACGTAGAGCGTTGCACCGCGCGCACGTTCGCCCGCGGCCTTGATCGCCATGACCTCAGCGTGCGATTCGCCATGTGCGGCATGATACCCCTCGCCAACGTTGCGGCCATCGACGCAGATAACTGCGCCGACCATTGGATTCGGCGAAGTCTGAGCCCACCCCATCTGTGCCAGGTCGAGTGCGCGGGACATGTGCACTATGTCGCGCTCGGCGTCGTTATCTCGTGATGATGACGTCACCACCTCCATGCCGAATGTCGCCAGCCACCCAGCCGGCCACCCCCTTGGTTCGTGCCTGGTCGATTATGGCATCCACAGCGGAGCCTGGCGCGATGACGATCATCCCTACGCCCATGTTGAACACGCGGAACATCTCATCGCGCTCGATCTCTCCAGCCATCGCGAGTTCCGTAAAGAGCGGCGGAATCTCCCAGCTTCCAGCATCCACGTGCGCGTCCAGAA
Organism: Gemmatimonadaceae bacterium; assembly: GCA_037721215.1. Lineage (NCBI taxonomy): Bacteria > Pseudomonadati > Gemmatimonadota > Gemmatimonadia > Gemmatimonadales > Gemmatimonadaceae > Gemmatimonadaceae bacterium. The sequence goes on along the minus strand of JBBJNV010000016.1, from coordinate 64,392 downwards.
CGCTTGTGAGCGCGCGGTTCAGATTGCCGGGAATACCTCCGCCCGTTATGTGCACTAGCGCATGGATCTGCCCGAGCACGGGCTGCAACGCGCGAAGATACGAACGGTGTACGGTGAGCAGAATGTCTGCAACCGATACCTCCGTTCCCGGATACGGATCATCCAGGCCAAGACGCATTCGCTCTCTGACAATTTTGCGTGCGAGCGAATATCCATTGGTATGCAGCCCGGAACTTTCCAGGGCTATCAGAACGTCGCCTGCCTCGATACGACCGGCTCCGAGTATTTCGTCTTCCTCGACGCACCCAACTATGAAACCCGCCAGGTCATAATCGGGCGGCACGTAAAGCCCAGGCATCTCAGCGGTCTCGCCGCCAAGCAACGCGCAACCGTTCTCGATGCAACCAGCGGCGACACCAGTAACGATCGCTTCAGCCACCTGCGGATCGAGCTTGCCGAACGCAATGTAGTCGAGAAAGAAAAGAGGCGAGGCTCCCTGCGTCAGGATATCGTTGGTGCAGTGATTGACGAGGTCGTGGCCGATCGTCCTGTTGCGACCGCTTTCGATAGCGACTTTGATTTTCGTGCCGACGCCATCGGCACTCGACACCAGTACGGGTGACCGCAGTGACGGTGGCACTCGAAACATCCCGCCAAAGCCACCAAAGGCGCCAAGCGCCCCGCTCGTTGTCGTCGTTTTGACAAGGTTCCCAATGCGCGCCGTGGCGTCGTCGGACGCACCGAGGTCGACCCCTGCACTCCTGTAGTGGAGCGCGCCGCTGCTCAAGCGTTCAGCTCCTCCTCGAACGCTACGAGCCGCCTCAGTTCGCCGACTCTGGCATCCACCTCGGTCCGCGTGAGAGTGGCGATCCGGTCAATGGAAAACTTTTCGACCGCAAACGATCCCAGCGCCGAACCATAGATCATGGCGCGTCGCATGTTCGCATCGCTCAGGTCACCTGTCCGCGCGAGATAACCGATAAACCCCCCCGCAAACGAGTCTCCGGCACCTGTCGGATCGAACACACTTTCAAGCGGGAAGGCGGGAGCGAAGAAGACGCTCGTGGAGTTGAACATGAGAGCGCCATGCTCGCCTTTCTTGATGATGACGTGTTTTGGACCACACCGCATTATCCACTTCGCGGCCTGAGTAAGGTTGACTTCTTCGGTAAGCTGCCTCGCTTCGCCGTCATTGAGGGTGACCATGTCGACATGCTTGAGCAGCTCGAGAAGATCAGGTCGACGACTCTGGATCCAGAAGTTCATGGTGTCGCACGCGACCAGTCTCGGGCGTTCCACCTGATTGAGCACGTCGAGCTGCAGCCGGGGATCGATGTTGCCGAGAAATACAAAGGGCGCGTTGCGGAACTGCGCCGGAATCTTCGGGCTGAACCTGGAGAAAACACCCAGATGAGTCTCAAGGGTTTCCGCGGAGCTGAGATCGTGCCGATAGCGGCCACGCCAGCGGAACGAAGGACCGTCAGCGTGCTCGAGCCCCGCGAGATCGACGCCTCGTTCTACCAACGGCTGCAGCTTCTCAACCGGATAGTCCGTGCCGACTACTCCAACCAGCTGCACAGGCGTCAGCAGGCTGGCCGCCGCCGAGAAGAAGGTGGCGGACCCTCCGAGTACATCGTCGGCCTTTCCGAACGGCGTCTCGACCGAGTCCAGGGCGACGGATCCAACAACTAGTACGGTCATCGAAATTGTTTCAGGGTTAAAGAATCTCGCTACATCCGGTTGGGAGCGCCGATCCCCAGCATCTGCAATCCGTTCCGAATCACGATCTGGGATGCCCGGGCAAGGGCGAGGCGGGCGTGCAGAATATCATCGGGCTCGCCGAGAACGTGATGCTTGTGATACCATGAATGACAAAGCCGCGCAGTCTCTGATAGATACGTGGCTATCCGGTGCGGCTCGAGTGCTTCCGCCGCTCCGGCGACAACCCGTGGAAAGTCCACGAGGGCCTTGATCAGCTCCTGCTCCTCGGGCTCGCTCAGCACCCCAAGCATTGCCTTTGTCGCATCGAACGATTCGCGATCGATCTCACCGACGCGGAAAATGCCGCACATTCGGGCGTGCGCCATCTGGATGTAATAAACGGGATTCTCTTCGGATTGTTTGCGCGCGACGTCGACGTCGAAGACGAGCTGGGAGTCACTTTTTCGCATGAGAAAGAAAAATCTGACTGCGTCCCCGCCCACTTCGTTGATGAGGTCGCGCACGGTGACGTAACTTCCCGCCCGCTTAGAAATTTTCACTTCTTCACCGGATTTCATCACCGTCACCATCTGGTGCAGGACGTATTCGGGATAGCCCGCCGCGATATTGATTCCAAGCGCCTGAAGGCCCGCACGGACGCGGGTGACCGTGCTGTGATGATCGGCGCCCTGAACATCGATGGCCCGCCTGAACCCGCGCTGCCATTTTGTCACGTGATACGCAACGTCGGGCACGAAGTACGTGTAATCACCACCCTTCCGGGCACTCTTGCGCATGACGCGGTCCTTGTCGTCACCATACTCCGTCGTGCGAAGGAACAGCGCCCCATCATCCTCGAACGTCTTCCCGGCAGCCACGAGTGCGTTGACTGTTTCAGCCACCCTGCCTTCGGAATACAGCGATGACTCGAGAAAGTAGGTGTCGAACCTTACACCAAATGCCTGGAGATCAAGATCCTGCTCGCTGCGCAGCTCTGCAATGGCGAACTCCCTCACGGACAGCTCATTGTCACCGGGAGCCCGGCCGTCCGCCGGATTCGCGGAATCTTGCAGTTGAGTAAACCGGGAGGCGATTTCGCTGATGTATTCGCCATGATAACCGCCGTCCGGAATGACAGCCTCGCCGCCTGTGCCCAATGCCTGCACCCAGGCCTGCACACTGGCTTCAAGATTGTCGATCTGTACGCCCGCATCGTTGTAATAAAATTCCCGTGAGACGTCCCACCCGGTCCATTCGAGAAGTGTCGAAATAGCATCGCCGAGTGCGGCCTGCCGGCCGTGTCCTACGTGGAGGGGCCCAGTGGGGTTTGCGGAAACGAATTCCACGTTGACGCGTTGACCCTTTCCGGCGGCGTTGCGACCGAATTGCTCATTTCGTTCGACAATATCACGCACGCCTTCGGCGATTTGTGCAGGATCCAGAAAAAAGTTCATGAATCCAGGCCCGGCAATATCGATCCGCTCGACGCAAGCGTGATCGACCCGAATACGCCCCTTGAGGAGTGCCGCAACTTCTGCCGGCCGCTTGCGCAGCTTCCGCGCCAGCGTCATGGCGAGATTCGTCGTCCAGTCACCAAGAGCCGGCTCTTTCGGTCTCTCAACCACAGGCTCGATGGGGTCGGGGACGCCGAGTTCGCGTGCCGCGACAATCAGCTCATCGCGGATGCGGTCCGCGAAACTCATCCTCCTTTCTTGGCCGGAGTAGTGCTTGGCGCGGGAGAAGGGACAGACGCGGGCGCTACCTTGGCTGCCGTTTCCGCTGGCTTTGACGCCGTAGCTCCCGCGGATGCGGGTGCTGCAGTTTCGGTTGGCTTCGAGGAGGAAGCGGCTTTGCCGTCTCCAGCAGACGAATCGCCAGCGGTTGAAGCTGTTTTTTTGTCCTCTGCAGCCTTGGCTTTCGTCTCTTGCGCGGTCTTGGCAGTCGCCGCCGCGTCACGTTCGTCTTTCTTGCCGTCCTTACCGTAGTCGGTGATGTAGAATCCCGATCCTTTGAATACCAGTCCGGCAGTGGACATCAGGCGCACTGCGACAACTCCACATTGTGGACACGGTTCCTCAGGGGAAGCGCTGCCTATTGAACGGTAGAATTTTTCAAAGTCGTGGCCACATGGGCAGCGAAACTCGTACAACGGCATTCGGCTGGGCGGGCGGAGAGAATTCCAAGAGTGAACCACCAAAGTTATCGAGCTGACAGGTATGCCTCAAGAACCGCCCAGCCGAAAAACCCTGTTTACCGCGGCAGCGCGAGGCGAATTGGTCCTCGCGATGTTCCGTTCTGCCGCCATCACACCCTGGGTGCTAACGGCTTTCAAGCTGGATGTGAACTCCATGGCGGGGCCTCAGCGTCATCGTCGCCCATGGCTCGATGACGGCCGATGGCGCGAGCCTGAACCGCATTCGCTGACAGATCGTGACCAGCGCGAGTATCATCTCCATCGTGGCGAATGACGCACCGATGCAAACCCTCGGACCAACTCCAAACGGAAAGTAAGTGCTGCGGTGAGGGGGAGGTGAATCCGGGTCGAGCCAGCGTTCCGGCGAAAAAGTCTCAGGAGCTTTGAAGTAGCGCGGGTCTCTGTGCATGACCCACTGAGAAATCAGCACGCTCGATCCCGAACTGATCGCATGGTCGCCAACTGTTGTGTCCTCTATTGCATCGCGGCTGATGATCCACGCAGGCGGGTAGAGTCGCAAAACTTCCTTGACGATTGCGTCGGCGTACTTCAAACGGGGCAGATCATCCATCGTGGCCATGCGAGTGCCGAGTATCTCGTCGACCTCGTCGGCGAGCCGGGTCGCAACGCCGGGATGCCCCGCCAGAAGAAACCAGGCCCACGAGAGCGCGAGCGCAGGCGTATCGAAGCCGCCGACGAAGAGTGTTATCGCCTCATCGCGCAGCTGCTGGTCGTTCATCTGGGCTCCATCCTCGTCCCGTGCGTGAAGCAACATCGAGAGAAGGTCGGTATGATGCTCAGACGAGGCGCGGCGATTGCGAATCATCTCGGCAACGATCGCATCGATGCGGTCGATGCCCGCGTGATAACGACGGTTAACGGGAAGGGGAACCCATTCTGGAATGAGACGCGCAACACCTCGCCGACTGGCGTAGCGATCCATGGAAGCTTCAAGTGCGACGCTCAATTCGTCGGTGCGCGCGCTGACGTCCGATCCGAACAACGCGTTCGCGACAATGCCCATCGTAAGCCTTTTCAGCTCCTGGTGAATCTCGACAACACCCGATCCGGGAAGCGCGTCGAGCATAACCGCCGTCGAGTCGACCATCGTTCGAGCGTACGACGCAATATTTCCCCGATGAAAGGCAGGCTGCGCCAGCCGCCGCTGGGCAAGCCACGAGTCACCTTCATTTGTAAGCAGCCCGTTGCCGAAAAGTTTTGACTGCGCCAACAGTGGGCGAGCTTTTACGTAACTGTTGCGACGCGCTACGAGCACCTCGTCGATGAGCGCCGGATCGCTGACGAGATACGCCGTTGACCGGCCGAACCGGAGGCGAGCAACCGGACCGCGAGTGCGCGCGGTATCGGTGAGGAACTGGAGCGGATCGCGGGAAAATGCAGGCAAATCTCCGGTCAGCCCCCGGCGTCTCGACTGCGCGCCGGCCACCGCGGCTGTCATCCTGCCGCCCCGCGCTCGGCCACAGCGGCGGCGCGCGGTGGCCGAGCGACAAGTGGGCGCAGTTGCTCGCCGCCAATCCCCGTTTCCCGGTAAATGCCGCTTCCCGGAAGCCTGACGTACGTGTACATCCCGCGCGTCTCGAGCCCCGACCGGGTAAGTATCAGCCATGTCCCGTAGTTCTCGAACGCAACCAGTGATACACTCCTCGAGAAACCTTCCTGACGGTTGAGCTTCGCTGTGAAAGAATTTCGCGCCATGTAAATACCGTGTGCCCGGAATTCGGGCATGGTGAACGAGTCGTAGCTGTAAATGTCGTGCTGCGCCAGCGGCAGATAGCGTTTCATGTATGGTACATACGCAAACCCGGTGGCCATCCAGCAGGCATCGACCACACGCCCGTCGGCAATGCTGGCGAAGCATCGATGACCGCCCATGATTCTTGCCTCGAAGTCATGCGGGTCGGCATCCGGCCGAAATAGCTGATAATCGGCAAGGTCGCTGAGGCCGAGTATGCGATAAGTTGCGTCGATCCGGGCCGTGTATACCGGAATTTCCTGCTTGTCCAGCGGATACGTTAGGAACAGCATGCGACGGTAAACAGTCGTCAGCAGACGTGCGCCAACGGTACGGGCACGCGATCGCTTGCGCGGCCGTCCTGAAAACCGAAGCCGCCCCGTTGGTCGCAAAGCGGAATCGTCAATGGGTTCGATCACGGTACGAATCAGGCCGCTCGAATAGCGCGTATGGCCACAAAATGACCGGTCAGATATGCGGTGGGCAGCGGACGAAGGCGCTCGAACGCGAGAAATGCTTTCGAGACTGCAGCGTGGAGACGGTCGGACCCCCGCTTCTCGATGAACCGGGCGAACGGAACGGCAAGGACACGGGGCGAGTGCATGATGGCCGCGCATTCAACCACTTTCAGCCCCGACGCTTCTACAAGTCGCCGCGCTCCACGGGGGCCATGGGTTTTTCCGACCGGATAAGGTACGAGGCCCGCCGCATGTATCAGCGAGTACGGAAGGGCGTTACGCAATGCAACCACGGGATTGACAAGGTTGTCGAGCGTCAGCACCAGGGTTCCGCCGGGCTTCAGGACCCGGCGGATTTCCGCCAGCGCCGAACCAATTTCCGCAGAAGTCGCGAAGTGGTCGAGCGTCGAGATGGAAACCACGGCGTCGATAGTGGAATCGTCGAATGGCAGATGCCTTACGTCCGCCTCAGCGGACTGGAGCAGAGGATATCTATCACCTGCCGCTCCAACGATGCGACGCGAAACGTCTATTCCGTGAACCGTAACGCATCTGTCCGCTATAGCCCGATACAAGCCTGCCGCTACGGCCTCGTCAAACAGATCGGTCTTGAGGATTCGATTGACTTTGCCCGGTGGCAACCATCTCGAAACAAGGTCCGAGTTGACCGCATCGCTATGAGCCCGCCAGAAAGGTTGGGGACAGGCGGACACCCAATCTTCCGCGTATTCGTCCCACTCCCGTGTGCGAGCTGCCGGATGACTCAACGGTATACCAGTATCAGTGGCCGGCATCATCGTTGCCCGGGACGCGGGGACCATTCCAAGATCGTCAGACACCGGGGGTGTGGCTTCCCCACTGGCCTGAGAGCACGGCAGATATTTCCCCGACGCTTGCACGGGCGCGTACAGCGTCCACAATCGACGGCATGATCCGGGAATTTCCGCTGTCAGCGCGCATCAACGCAGCAGCCGAAGTTGCGACCGACTTGAGGCAGTGGCTGACGGCATCAGCATCGCGGGCCGCGCGAAGCGACTCGAGCGATGCAATCTGCTCATTCTCCAGGCGCGAGAAGTCCGGTGCGGACATCACCAGTTGGGGTTCGTTGTCGGTGAACTTGTTCACGCCAACCACAACCAGCGCTTCGGTCTCCACCCGGAGCTGATGCTCGTACGCGCTTCGGGCAATCTCATCCTGAAAAAATCCGGCGGCAATTGCAGCTTCGGATCCTCCAAGTTCGTCGGAGCGTGCGATCAACTCCATCGCCCGCCGCTCGAGTTCATCGGTGAGATACTCCACGTAATAGCTGCCGCCAAGGGGATCACCCGTAGCCGCAATGCCAGATTCATGCGCAACCACCTGCTGAGTTCTGAGTGCCAGGGTCGCAGCATCAGAAGTCGGCAGGGTAAGAGCTTCGTCGTATCCATTGGTATGCAGTGACTGAGTGCCCCCAAGTGTAGCGGCGAGCGCCTGAATCGTCACTCGGACGACGTTGTTCAGGGGCTGCTGCGCAGTGAGCGTGACACCGCCGGTCTGAGTGTGAAACCGCATGCGGCAACTCGCATCGGCGGCGCAAAATCGCTCCCTCATGATCCGCGCGTACATCCGCCGCGCGGCACGAAACTTTGCCACTTCCTCGAAGAGGTCGTTGTGTGCCGCGAAAAAGAAAGACAGCCGCGGCGCGAATGAATCGACAGGCAGCCCCGCGGCAATGGCCCGGTTCACATACTCGATGGTGTTGGCGAGCGTAAACGCAAGTTCCTGCACCGCGGTCGCACCCGCTTCACGGATATGATACCCGGAAATTGAAACTGGATTCCAGTTCGGCACCTCCGAGGCGCAGAAGCCAAACATCTCCGATATCAGCCGCAAGCTCGGCTCGGGCGGGTATATATACGTGCCGCGCGCGATATACTCCTTGAGGATATCGTTCTGAACCGTACCGCTGAGGGAGGCGCGATCGATTCCCCGTTCCTCGGCGACCACGATGTACATCGCCAGCAGCGTAGCGGCTGTGGCATTGATCGTCATTGACGTCGATACAGTCTCCAGCGGCAGACCGTCGAGCAGCTCGTGCATGTCTTCCACGGTATCGATCGCCACCCCTGCCCTTCCGACCTCACCAAGCGCGCGCGGTGAATCCGAGTCGAGCCCCATTTGAGTTGGAAGATCAAATGCGACCGAAAGGCCCGTCTGTCCCGCGTTGAGCAGATGCCTGAACCGCTCGTTCGTCTGACGGGCAGTCCCAAATCCGGCGTACTGCCGCATCGTCCACAGTCGGCCCCGGTACATTGTTTTCTGAATGCCGCGCGTGTAAGGCCACTCGCCTGGGTCGCTGAGCGCCGCAAAGTACGCAGTGTTCGGGACGGAAGGCCCGTAAACAGATTCGACCGGTATGCCGGATGGTGTCGTCACCGCGGCGGCAGTGCCGCCGAGTGGCTTCATCGGGCGGCTAGCGGCCGCTCTTCGGGCACTAGGCCCGACAACATCGACGATGCGATGTCCACGTCCAATTTGCTCCCGATGTAAAGCGGGGTTCGCTGGTGCAATTCGGTCGGCTCTATATCGAGAATCCGGCCATGGCCGTTAGTGGCGGCACCGCCAGCCTGCTCGACGATAAACGCAAGCGGATTGGCCTCATAAAGCAGTCTCAGCTTTCCCTTGGGGTTCTTCTGATTCGAAGGGTAGGCAAATAAGCCGCCTCCGAGGAGGTTTCGGTGAAAGTCAGCGACGAGCGAGCCAACGTACCTGACATTCATTGCCGCACGCTCTCCGTCGAAGCCGCGATATCGCCTCATCAGATTCCGGACATCGTCACTCCAGAGCCGTTCATATGAGTCATTGACAGAGAGATATCGCCCAGACGGCGGGGTACGAATATCAGGATGCGACAGCAGGAACTCACCGATCGAGGGATCGAGAGTAAATCCGTGGACGCCCTGGCCAGTGGTGTACACCATCATCGTACTCGAGCCGTAAATCACGTAACCGGCGGCAACCTGCCGGCGACCCGGCTGAAGCATGTCCTCCATATCGCCGCGCGAACCGGTCGTAATCTTCTTCACGACGGAAAAAATCGTCCCTACCGGCACGTTGACATCGATGTTCGACGAGCCATCGAGCGGATCGAACAGAAGGCAATACTTTCCGCAGCGGAAATTGTCCGGGATGTGAATAATCCCCGGCTCTTCTTCCGAAGCCATTGCGCAAAGGCGGCCCCCATGATCGACCGCCTTGACGATGATCTCGTTGGCAAGCACATCCAGCTTCTGCTGGACTTCGCCCTGCACGTTCGTATCGCTCGTGGAACCCAGGATGTCAGCCAGGCCGGCGCTGCGAACCTTGTTAGCGATCATCTTCGCGGCGAGCGCCAGATCGTACAAAACTCCGGACAGTTCGCCCGTCGCCTCTGGATGAAGCTTCTCCTGCTCGATGATGTAGCGTTCGATCGTGACGACGGATGTGGCCGTGTGCTTCACGTTATTCATCCTGTGAAAGATCTGACTCATGAGTGCGCGCAACTCGGTGCGCCGCATAGCTGCGCGCCTCTTCCTCGTAGCGGTTGGCGCTATATCCGCGCCTCAGGCTTTCCCAAATGTAACGAAGCGGAAACGTCCTGCGCTCCGCAAACTGTTCAACATGCCGGAATTCATGCAACAGCAGCTCAGCCTCGAGCTTCGTGAGCTCGGCAAAAAAAATCGTTCTTCCGAGTGTGATTGCCGCAACTGTACGCTGGCCGAGTGCCCACCCTCCCACTCGCAATGGAAGGCCGCCCCGCCTGTATCGGAGCCCTTGCAACTCCGGAAACTCGCGCGCCAGTGAGTCCGGAAGTCTTTCCGGCTTTCCCACGAGTCCCTGCGCTATTCGGGAGAAATATCCCATCGGTCTCCACGTGTCTCGAAAGTGATCCGGCGGCCATTCGTTCGCACGACTATAGTGCCGTCCAGGTCCGTTCTGGCTACTTCTGCACCGGCACGGGCGAGTGCCGCGAGCACATCGCGACTGGGGTGACCATAGACGTTGCCGGCACCCACCGAGATGAGGGCAAGCGACGGACCTACGGCCGATAGAAATGCGTCGCTGCTGCTGGTCGAGCTGCCGTGGTGGCCTACCTTCAGGACATCGGCGCGCAGGTCGGCCGCGGCATTCCGGAGCAGCCACCGCTCCTCTTCATATTCCGCATCCCCTACAAGAAGGAAACGGGATGATCCGAACTGTACAAGAGCAACCGTGCTTGCGTCGTTGGGATCGGAGAGAGATGCTGTCCAGGCTGAGTCGGGAGCGAGAAAATGCACGCTCACGCCGTCGACCTGCATGCGGTCTCCCGCGTGGACCCGTCTCCAGACGACGCCTGACTCTCGAGCCGTGCGAAGCGACATATCGTAGACAGCACTTCCCTGGACGAAGGCAGCATCCCAGAACCATTGAGGACGGAAAGCACGCATGACGGTGGAAGCCCCGCCAACATGATCGGCGTGCGCATGCGACAACACAAACGCATTGACCTCTCCACCTCGCCGCATCACGTACGGAATGATCACCGAGCGCCCGGCGTCCCCGCTCTCCCATACCCGTCCGGCATCGAAGAGTATCCAGCGGCCACGATCAGTCCGGATGAGGACGGCATCCCCCTGCCCCACATCGAGGACGTGCATTTCCATGCCGCCCCCGTATGGTAACCCAACCACAGGACTCCACACGATCAGTGCAAATGCTCCACCGGCTACAACGATGGGCCGGAGGGGATAGCGCGAAACACAACCCCAGATCAGTGCCGCGACCGCGACAGCGGCCGCTACCACCGATACCAGTGACGGAATAACGCTTACCGAAGCGTAGGGGAGCCCTGCCGCGATCGCGGCAATCCCGTCGAAAACGCGGAGCAGCGGGTGCGCGGCGTCGGCGACGAACGCACCGATGGATGGGACGGGCGCCAGCAGGAGAGCGAGAAAAAGCGTGGGTTGAAGGATCGCGATGACCGGCCCTGCAGCGAGATTCGAAAAGGGGGCAACCAGACTGATCCTGCCGAAATACCAGGCGATGAGAGGGGCCGTCACCACCGTTGCTATCGCCGATGTCAGCACATCGCGTGCGATAGTCAGCCTTACGCCTTCCACCCGGCTCGCCAGAACCCGGCGCGACAAGGCGCCACTTGCGATCAGACCCGCAATTCCCACAACGCTGAGCTGGTAGCCGAGATCGGTTACGACCCGCGGCGAGAAAAGCGGCACGAACGCCCCGAGCGCGAGGGCTGCCCACGGGGAAACCGGTCGCTGACTAATACGCGACGCGGTGACGGCGGCCAGCATCACACCCGATCTGAGGGCCGGTGCAGGCGCGCCGATAAGTGCTACATAGAGCGCGATGATGGCGAGTGATGAGATTGACGCCACAGCGTGAGGAAGCCGGGCGACCTGCAGCACAACTGTGACGGCGCTTGCGATAATTGCTACGTGCAGGCCAGAGATCGAAAGCATATGTATGATTCCGGCAGTAGCATAGCGGTCCCGTATCTCGGGCGGAATGTCGTGCTGATCCGCGATCAGGAGGGCACGCGCCATCGGGGCGTCGGGCCCAAAAACATGGTCGATCGAGGCGGTCGCGCGCCGTCTGGCCCGCTCCAGCGCTGTCAGTTCTGACCCGGCGATCGTTCGAACCCTGCCAACGGGCCGTAAGGGCTTTTCCGAGATAGCAGCAATCACCGCCCCTCCAGCCATCACCAGGCACAATGCCGCCAACACGATGCTTTGGCGGAGCCACGCCGCGCAGACACCGATTGCGGCAGCTGTAACCGCGAACCACGCCAGGTCTGCGAAGCCGAGCAGCAGCCCGGTGGCGAAACAGCCGTAGGCGATGGCGATCAGCGGCAGAGGCGCTCCCCATTTCAGGTTTGCGCTACGCTAACTCAGGATGTCATGATCCCGGGAATCGTCCGGGTTCGCAGAGAATCGTTAATGCGCCATCGGAAGGCCTGCACGCTGGCGAACGACAGACCCTGTAAACGTCGAGCCGGTGGTCCCGGTAAGCTCAGCGGTTACGTATTGACCGATCATCGCCGGTTCGCCGGGAATGATGACTGTCTTGAAGTCTCTTGTACGAGCCTGGAGGAGGCCGCCTCGTCTCGCTTCCTTTTCGATGAGCACTTCCCGGCGCTGGCCAAGCAGAAGAATGTTTCGCTCCCGCATTCCGTCCCGGACGGCCTTGATCAGGCGGGCAAGCCGCTCGCTGGCAACGTTGTCCGGGACAGTGTCGCTTGCGGACATTTTCGTTGCGGGAGTTCCCTCGCGAGGGGAAAACTTGAAGGTGAATGCATCGTCGAACCCGATTTCGTCGACGGCGCTCAGGGTTTCCTGAAAATCCATTTCACTTTCACCTGGGAAACCGACGATGACGTCGGTTGTCACGGACAAGCCGGGTATGGCATCGCGCAGGCGGCGCACACATTCGAGATAGCCGTCCCTTGTGTAACGCCTCAGCATTCGCTTGAGGGTGCGGCTCGAGCCCGATTGCATCGGGAGATGAACATGCTCGCACACCGCCGTGGTTTCAGCCATGGCATCAATGACTCGATCGCTGAAATCGTTCGGATGCGGGCTGGTGAATCTCAGCCGGCGAATCCCCGATACGGAACCAACAGCGCGCAGCAGATCGGCGAAGTCGTGGCGGCCGTCAGTGTATGAATTCACCGTCTGCCCAAGCAGCACGACTTCCGACATTCCCTGAGCGACCACCTCGGCAGTCTCCCGAACCACCTGCTCGAGGTTCCGACTACGCTCCGGGCCGCGGGTAGTCGGAACGATGCAATAGGTACATCGATAATCACAGCCGCGCTGCACGGGGATCCACGCCTTGACTCCGTCAAACCGTCGCGGCGCAAAATCCTCGTAATGCTCCTCGAGATCGAAATCGGTGGCACTGGCCCTTCCACCTTGCCGCGCGCGTTCGATCATCAGCGGAAGCGATCGGTAACCGTCAGGCCCGATAACGAGGCTGACGTGTTTTGCCTTTTTCAACAGCTCTGGTCCAAGTCTCTGGGCCATGCACCCGGTTACACCGAGAATCGCGTCGGGCTTCATCCTGCTCTTCATTTCGCCGAGCCGGCCCATCACCCGTTGTTCGGCGTGTTCCCGGATCGCGCAGGTATTGACGAGAATCACGTCGGCTGCCTCGGGCGCATCCACCGAATCGTATCCGGACGCAGCAAGCTTGCCGAGCATGAGCTCGGAGTCACTTACATTCATCTGGCATCCGTAAGTTTCGATGTAAACCGTCGAACGAAGCAGGGATGTCATGAGTGGTTCGCGGGGACTGGATTGGCGATAAGCTGCCCATCGATGCATTCCAGAGTTGCCTGAAAGCGCGTGCGTCGCGGAAGGGCAGGATCGGCGACCATGACCGAAAGATAGTCCTCGGTAAGTCCCCTGCCGCGCCCGGTCACGACGACATCCGCACGTCCGCCATCCCGCCGCGTGGCATGTCCACGCGATCTGGCGGCCCCCGCGGAGCGCAACTCGCCCGCCCTCGCAGCCACGATCGGCGAGCTTACCTGATTACCGAGCCTGAGCGCCGCGGTTCCGGGCCGGGGGGAGTAAGGAAACACATGCAATGATGTGAACGGGAGCCGTTCAACCAGCGCAAGTGTCGCTGCATGATCATCATCGGTCTCTCCCGGAAATCCTGCGATGACATCGGCTGACAGGCCGAATACCTCGCTGTTACCCACGATTTCCTCGATGGCGTCTGCATAACTTTGCGCGGTATACCAGTGGCGGCCCATACGTCTCAGCACGGAATCAGACCCCGACTGAAGCGGCGCGTGCAGACAGGGCGCGAGCCGTCTCGGGTTGAGAGTGAGAAGCTGACGAAGCGTATCGTCCACTTCGGTCGCCTCGACCGAAGTCAGACGAAACCGTACCTCTGGTACTTTCTGAATGAGCTCGAGCATCAGCTGCCCGAGCGAGCTGTCACAATCGTCGCCATAGCTGCCGATGTGAATGCCGGTTACGACGATCTCGGGATGAGTGAGCGCAAGCATTGCTGCCTCGCGCACAATTTCAGCTGCGGGCCGAGACCGGCTTGTACCTCGTGCAAGGGTGGTGGCGCAGAACGTACAGTGTTGACTGCAGCCCTCCTGAATCCTGATCAATGCTCTCGATCCTGTCTGCACCGCCGCCGGCTGAACTGACACGCGTTCCAGTCCAAGCGCCACCGCCACCGAGAGGATGTCGGCGCCCTCGACCAGATGACTCACCGACGGCAGACTGCGCAGCTGAGCCTTGCTCTCGTCCCGTACTGGTGAGCCCGGCGCGCAACCCATCACGATTGAGCGAATTCGTGGATTGCGCCTCACTGCCTGGCGAACACTGGCCCGCAAATCGGCTTCCGCAGCGGAGGTCACCGAGCAGCTGTTGAACACCGCCACATCCGCGTCTTCCACGCAAACCGTCTCCTCGATTTCGCCTGCTGCGAGCATGGCCCTGACAGTCTCGGTGTCGTACTGATTGGCGCGACAGCCGAACGTCTTGAGAAAAACCTTCACTTCGCCGTAGGCGGAGAGACTTCCTGCAGTGCCGCCTCTACCGGAATCTGAAAGTAAAACGTACTGCCTTTGCCTTCGTGACTGTTGACCCAGATCATTCCGCCGTGCAGGTCGACCACAAGTTTGCAGAACGTCAAACCAAGGCCCGAACTGCGGACGCGGGGCGTCGCACCACCGGCAACCTGGCCGAATTTTCGGAAGATCACCTCGTGATACTCTCGCGGTATACCGGGACCGCTGTCAGCAACAGTGAACAGTACGTTCTCTCCAGCTCGCCGCGCACTCATGACAAGGTCGATCGGACTCGACGAATGGGTGATTGCATTCTGGATGAGATTTGAGAAAACCCGTTTAAGCAATGGTTTGTCGGCGTGAAACACCGGCGTATCGTCGTCGACCTGCACGGTGGCGTTCGTACGTTCCTGGTGAAACCGATGATCCCATTCAAAACGCAACTCCGCGAGCAGCGCACCGGGCGCGATCGGTTCAACTGACAGTGTGACTGCCGACTCTTCGATGCGGGCAACTTCGAGGATGTCTTCGATCAGCGCCAGCAGATCTTCCGCCTTGGACTCAGCGTCACTGACCGCGCCTTTCTGATTCGCCGACAGCGCGCCAAAGTCGCCGTCAGTGAGCATTTCGAGCGTTGCAAGAACCGAAGTGAGAGGACTTTTCAGGTCGTGGACAATCATCTTCATAAGATCGTCGCGCACTTTTTCAAGCTCGCGGAGCTGCCGGTAGCTGTTCTCCAGGGCGTCCGTTGCCGACTTCAGCTTGAGCAGACTGCGCACGCGCGCACCGAGCACCATGCGGTTGTGCGGCTTGGTGAGAAAATCATCGCCCCCAGCCTCGATCCCCCTTACCCTGTCACCTGTGTCGTTGAGCGCCGTGACGAAGATCACCGGGATTCTTGCCGTCCGCGGGTCACGCTTTATTCGCCGGCATACCTCGAAACCGGTTGAGCGGCTGTCGACGCCCAGTTCACCGGGTGGCATCCCGACGTCCAGGATGCACAGATCGGGCTTATGCTCGAAGCACGCAGCCACCGCCGACGGGCCATCGGACGCTGAAACCGTTCGGTAGCCGAACGAGTGAAGCTGGTCGAATAGCAACTCGATGTTCGCCGGCACATCGTCGGCGACCAGGATGAGCTGCCCCGGGTTATGCGGCAACTCTGCCATTGCGGTTACGGGCGGACGCGCAGCCCGAAGCTCAGCGTGAATGCGCGCTCGCGCGGGTCGCCGGTAACGGCCGGCTCACCGGCAGAGCGGGACGAATGTTGAACGGTCAAATCAAGCGCGGCGCGGTTACGAAAGAACTGCGCACCGACTCCTCCCGCAAATGAAAGTTCTGTGACGTCACTTCCCGCCGCCTGGAACGGCAGCGTGCGGTAGCGCGCGCCGGCACGGAACACGAGCAGACGCTCCGCGATGCGCGGGCCGGCAGCCTCGAGTCCTACTCCACCCTCCCACGCGTCTACAGCGTTTACCACAGCGGAACCCAGCCCATTCAGCGACGACCAGGATTCACGGGCTACCTGAGCCGAGACGCTTGCGCCCGAAATTCCTTCATAGGACAGCGCCGCAGCCAGCCGATCCGGTACTCCTGCCGTGGACACAGTGGTGTCCCGGGAGCGAGCGCTGATATCTCCACCTTTCCGGCCGGAAATTGCGAAAGCGATTGACCGCGCAGGGCGAAGGATTGCACCTGCCGATACAGCGAAACCGGTGAATGAAACGTTCGTCGACTGCGTAACGGTGCTGAAATTCAGAGAATCGGGAAAGCTCTGATCGAAAAAGACGCGACTTTGCCCCGTCAGAACATGTCCGCCGATCCCCACCTGCACCTTCGCCGATGGAGCATATCCTGCCGCAAGCCTGACATCGTTGATCGCGCCGATCACCCGCACTGCCTCCGTCACGGTCGTGATCTGATCAGCCACCGCCACTTCTCTTGTGGTCGTGGTGGCGAACGACCGATCGAGAAACGTCGAAACCGAGAGGCCGATGCTGCCCTTGCGCCTGAAGGGAACTGACGCCGCTGTGAGAGGAAATCGCGCAGTCAGCGTGCTGGCCGACGCAGTATCAGCCGAGAATCGCCGGAATTCCGGCTCGTACTGGAAGAAAACCCGCGGATCGGCCGACAGTGCAATTGCCGCCGGATTGAGGGGCGAGTCGGCATCGAATTGTGCGAGCCCGCCACCCGTTGCAAGTGCACGCGTGCTGAACTGGCCAGGCGGATATCCGAACCCCTGCGTACTCAGGCTTCCCTGACCGGCGGCTACTCTGCCAGTCAGAACAACGGCGGCGGCTATCGCAACTGCCCATCGAACTGCCCATCGGTTGCACGGTATCATGGGAGCCCGCCAGACTGCCGCTTGGAAAAGCTGATCCTCAATCGCGGCCGAAGCGCGGGCGCCGCTTCCGTCGAGAAGAACCTCGCTTCGACAGGCGTTTGTCCTTCTCTCGTGCTGATGAGCACAAGCGCGCGGGGTGTCCGTTTCACATCCTGCGAACGCCACAGCGCGACCACCGTGCCGACCTCGATCACCTTCAAACCGCTGTCCCGCGGGACGAGCCTGAGCGTGTCTCTGGCGGCGATTGCAGTAATCTGTGCCGCTCTCGCGATATCGGTGACGGCGTTAGCCGCAAGTGAAACGTGAGGAACGATGAATATCGTGTCCGAATCACTGACACCCCGGTTAGGTCGCTGAGTCAAAAGAAGTGAGGCCCGAATGATGTCGGCAGAGTCGACAATGAAAGCAGGAATCTCGAACCGCAGATACACACGGCTCGCCGGTAGTCCGCCGATGTTGAGTGCGCCAGCCGGCCCCGGCGGAGTGCCCTTTACCAGCAAGGTGTAATCGGCAAGGCTCGCGGCAACCGCCGGTTGATCAGCCGGAGTCCGCGAAAACGGAAGGAGAACAATCGGCCTGACGGCGGTGTCGGACGACACGCGGAACGAAAGCACGGTCGGCGAAGAAGCGCCTTCCATCGAAAGAATTCGCAGTTGTACAGGCCCGGCCGCGCGAAGTCGAAGGCCGACGCGCAGACGACCACCGCGCCGTGCAAGAATAGCTGCAGGCGGAACAGGAAAAATCAGCGTGTCCTTGAGCTCAGTCGGGGCATAAGTGCGCGAGGCAATCAGGCGATCCGTGCGAAACAGCTCGGCGACCGGAGCGATCAGACTGTCGTTCGCGGGTGTGTCAACGTCGAACGCGTCGATCGTCACCGGTCCGGGAATCTTTCCGCCCACAGTATCGACTCTCATGCGAATGAACGCGCTATCGACAGTCGTGATCGCCGTTGAGGTTGTGTCGGTCAGCGATCGCTGAAATCGCGCCGGGATCGAATCGAACCGTATCACCCCGCGCGAATCGATGGTGTCACCGCGTGTGGCCAGGAAAAGCGATGCCTCGGTACCCAGTCCTGTCAGTGCAGATACCGTAGTATCCAGTACGACGGGATCGAGTGTAACGGTCTCGATCTGGCCTCCCTGGTCGGAGCAGAGCAGCGGGCATCCGGCACTGTTATCCAGATTTTCGGTACACGCGGCAACCACTACGGCCACAGCGATCAGTCCGGCAATTTTCGTCAATGCAGTATCCAGTCGCACTTACATCCTTCCACTTAAATGGTCGGGCGCGAACGCCTGTGGCAGCAGCTCGGCGAGATGCCATGTGATCTGCTTCCCGTTTCTTGCATAGCTAGTAATGTGAAGATCAGGAGCGAATTCGCTCATCGTCTGGCGGCATGACCCGCACGGTGGCGCTGGCTCCTCCGACTCGCTTGCGATCGCGATGTTTACAAACGACGTCATGCCCCGTGCAACCGCCCCTGCAACCGCGACGCGCTCAGCGCAGATCGTCTCTCCATACGCCGAGTTTTCTACATTGCAGCCAGCGACGATCTCGCCGGTTGTCGTAAGCAGCGCCGCTCCAACACGAAAGCGCGAATACGGAGCATAGGCGTTTTCCAACGCAGCGAATGCGGCGTCCCGTAAAGCCTCCCTGACGTCAGCCGCCGTGTCGCCGGCGTTCACCTCGCCGTCAAACGCGAAAGAAATGAGGTACCTGCACCGGAAAATGAGACACCGAACCACTCACCAGTGGTTGCGCCGAGATCGGAAAAAGTCGCGCGCGTGCCGAGGTCGGCAGGAACGACGGAGTGTCCGATGGCCAGCATCGGCACCGCCTCACGGGAATGATCGGTAGAGGCCGTGGTTGGGTCATTACCGTGGTCGGCGGTTATAAAAAGCAGGTCGTCCTCGTGGAGTGCGGAAACAAGCGAAGGAAGTGCGAAGTCGAACTCTCGCAGCGAGTTGTAAAACCCCGCGACGTCGTTGCGGTGCCCGTATAGCTGGTCGAAATCTACTAGGTTGACGAAAAGGAGCCCACATCGATCACTCTCGAGCCACGCCCGGAGATTCTCAATGCCTTCTGCGTTTGACGCGGTATGCCGGGCGACGAGCGAGCGGCCGGCGAAAAGATCGTCCACCTTCCCGATACCGTCACGAGCGATCCCCGCAGCAGCAAGCGCATCCAGCAGCGTCTCCGTGGGTGGCGCCAGCGCGTAATCGCGGCGGTTGGGAGTACGCGAGTACGAGCCCGATTTTCCCGCGAATGGCCGAGCGATGACACGAGAGACATCGTGGGGTTCGACAAGCAGTCCGCGCGCGAGAGCACATGCGGCGTAGAGCTCTTCGAGAGGCACCACTCCCTCGTGCGCGGCAACCTGACAGACGGAATCGGCAGATGTGTAGACAACCCACTCCCCGGTCGACACATGCCGGTCGCCGAACTTTTCGAGTATCGCCGTCCCGCTGCCGATGGTGTTTGCGATCACGCCACGGCCTGTCAGCCGGCTGAGCTCGCGCAGCAAGTCATCGGGAAAGCCGGCTGGATAAGTGGGGAACGGCCGGGCGAGCTGGACTCCCGCAATCTCCCAGTGGCCGGCGATGCTGTCCTTGCCCGCCGATGCGGGGTTCATCCTGCCCCATGCACCCAGTGAGTTCGCTACCGGAGCCATGCCCGCAAGCTCGGTGATATTGCCGAGCCCGTATGATGCGAGTGTCGGCAGGTTCAATCCGCCGACCGCCCTTGCAATGTTACCGAGCGTGTTACTGCCCGCGTCGCCGTAGGCGGCAGCATCGGGGGCTTCGCCGATGCCCACGCCGTCGAGCACAATGATGATCGCGCGCCGGCAATCAGGCATCGAGGTAGGTTCTTCCAGTTCTGCTTTTCAACCCCGTCAGCAACTCATATGGGGACATCGAGGCCTTCTCGGCGACGGCGGCGACTGTGAGAATCCCGCCTCCATCAGGCGAGCGGCCAATCAGCGTTACAACATCCCCAAGGTCGCAATCGACGCCGGTTACATCGAGCATGACCATGTCCATCGTTACGCGCCCGGCGATGCTGACACGCCCGCCACCAACGAGGGCTTCGCCGGTATTGCTGAGGGAGCGCGGATAACCATCCGCGTAACCGATCCCCACCGTCGCGATCCGGGTGCGGGAAGTGGCGGTGAACGTGGCATCGTAGCTCACGGTGTCTCCGGGCTCGATCGTCCGAATATCAACTACCATCCCCCGCAGGTGAACGACAGGTTCAGGTTCGACCGATGCGCCGGAAACCGTCGCCACGCCGTAAAGAAAGATCCCCGGCCGTGCCAGATCCCACGAAACGCCCCTGTGGCGAACGATCGCGGCGCTGCCTTCAGCATGCACCAGTAGGGGACGGCTGGACAACGATGTCAGGGCCTCGTTGAATCGCGATATCTGAGCCGCCATGGAAGAATCGTCGAGCTGCGCGGAATGGAAGTGCGTGAACGCCCCAGATGGGGGATTGGCTTCCAGCGCGTCTTTCAATTGCGCTACCTCACGCCAGGGCACACCCGCGCGACTCATCCCGGTATCGACCGACAAATGATATGGGAGCCCATACATTCTCCACTGCAGGATGCTTTCCGATGACCCGAGAGCAGGAGTCAGAGACGCGGCTGCGGCGGCTTCGAGCTCATGAACCAGCAATGGAGTAAAAACGACGACCGGACGTGAAATGCCTCCTTCCCGAAGCTCCACACCTTCATCGATCGTCGCTACGCCAAATCCCCATGGCTCGATTGATTCGAGTGCACGGGCGACGGGAACCGCACCAAGCCCATAGGCGTCGGCCTTCACCATCGGCAGAAGAGGTGCTCCGGCACTTGAAGCAGCAGCGGCGGCGTTTCTGCAAAGTGCGGCGAGATCGACTTCGACCCACGCGCGGCTCAGGGCCGGCATTGGGCGATAATCGCACGTTGGCGGCTGACGACCGACACCGGTAAAATTCCAGTCACATTGCCCAATCTAGCGAACCCGGAAGTCGCATGACTGAACCTGCCACGTTAAATGACACTGTCTCGCTGATGCGAGACCTTCGCCTGCGTTGCGACTGGGATGCCGCGCAGACCCATGCATCGCTCAGACCCTACCTCATCGAGGAATCGCAGGAGCTCGACGATGCCCTGCGCGATGGCGACCCGATGTTGATGAAGGAGGAACTCGGCGACGTTTTGCTTCAGGTTCTTTTTCATGCCGTGATCGCAGAAGAACGGGGTGAATTCAGCATTTCAGATGTCGCCGAAGCGCTGATCGCAAAGATGCACGCCCGGCATCCGCATCTGTACGGTAACGGCGTCAGGGAGCCATGGGAGAAAATGAAGTCGAAGAAGCGCGCGTCGATTGCCGACGGGCTGCCGGTGGCTCTTCCGCCGTTACACCGCGCGCACAGGCTTCAGGACCGCGCGGCGGGAGTCGGATTTGACTGGCCGGATACGAGCGGCCCCGCCGCGAAGGTCGAGGAAGAGCTGGCGGAAGTACGGGCTCACCTGCAGGACGCCGCGCTTCGGCCACACGGCGCGCCTCCCGTCTTCGACGCGGCGCACGCGGCGCTCGAACTGGAACTGGGTGACCTTCTGTTTGCCTGTGTTAATCTGTGCCGAAAGGCAAACGTGCATGCCTCGCTTGCGCTGGATCTGGCAAATTCAAAGTTCGAGGCGCGCTTCAGAAAGGTCGAGACGCTCGCCACGAAACGCGGGATCGCGCTCGGGGACGCAAGCCTCGAAGACCTCGATTCTCTGTGGGACGAGGTGAAGCTGGACGGGTAAGCGGCTAATGCGCGCCCCGGCGCTACGGCCGTAATCGGTGCATCATCCGGGGGAAGGCAATTGATTCGCGGAGGTGTGGAAGCCCGCAGATCCACGAGACAGTGCGCTCGAGCCCAAGACCGAACCCCGAATGAACGAACGTCCCGTATTTCCGGAGATCCAGGTACCAGCCGTATGCCACGACCGGCAGTTTTTCTTCCTGGATTCGATGAAGCAACCGGTCGTAGTCGTCTTCGCGCTGTGAGCCGCCAATAATTTCGCCGTACCCTTCCGGCGCAAGACAGTCGTTGCAGAGAACCGTCCGCGGGTCCTGCGGGTTCTCTTTCATGTAGAATGCCTTGGCCTCTTTCGGATAGTTATAAATGAAGATAGGGCGATCGTGACCTTCGACGAGCAAAGATTCGTCTTCGGCACCAAGATCGTCGCCCCATTCCACGGAACTGCCTTTCGATTTGAGAATACGCACGGCCTCGGAATAATCGATCCTCGGGAATGGCGGAGCCACGGATTCGAGCTTCGATAAATCGCGCTCGAGTTCGATTAACTCCGGTCTTCGTCGTTCGAGGCACCGCGTTACAAGATATGAAACGAACTCCTGCTGCAACCGCATGTTGTCATCCGAGTCGTTGAACGCCACCTCGGGCTCCACCATCCAGAACTCGGTAAGATGGCGGCGGGTTTTGGATTTCTCCGCGCGAAACGTCGGTCCGAAGCAGTAAATCTTACCGAACGCCGCCGCGGCGGCTTCTCCGTAAAGCTGTCCGGTCTGGGCCAAATACGCGGTTCCCTCGTCGAAATACTCGGTGGAGAAGAGTCCGCTGCGCTCACCGATCGCCGCTGTCAGGACCGGCGTATCGACAAGAGTGAAGTCACGCTCATAGAAAAAGTCGCGAACGGCCTGTTCCACTTCGTGACGTATTTTCGCGATCGCGCGCTGGCGCCCCGACCGGAGCCAGAAATGCCGGTTGTCGAGAAGAAAATCGATCCCGTGCTCCTTTGGCTGAATCGGGTAATCCACGGGGCTGGCGCCGAGCACCTCCAGACCACTTACACCAAGCTCGAAACCGCCCGCGGAACGCGCATCCTGGCGTACCTCGCCGGTAACTTCGATCGTCGTTTCCTGAGATAGGGTCGCGAACCGTTCCCACGTCTCGGCTGCAAGACTATTTTTCACGAGCACACACTGCAACATTCCGCTCCCGTCGCGCATGACCACAAATGCAATCTTGCCGGAAGAGCGGAGATGGGTGACCCAGCCCCGAACGTGGACAACTTGTCCGGCGTGAGGGCCGAGTTCGGATATGCGCGCGTATGGGGGAGTCATTGGGGAATAGGTTCGGGCGGGAAGTGCGCGGCAAGCTAGGTGCCCCTTACAGGGGTGTCAACCGCGCATGAAGCTGCGTACGCGACTGGGTCTGGGGATCGTTTCCATCACGATCATCCTGCTCATTCCGCTGGTGCTCGCGCTTCAGGCTCTAGAGCGGGTGCATCAGACCACCCGCAGCCTGCGAGACCGGGAGTTTGCCGCTTCGCTGGTCCTCGGGAGCTTCCGCGAGACAACCGACGATGTCAAGCGGTCCGAAGATGCTTTGGTGCTGCTCGCAGACAGCGCCAGCGAGCTCCGTATGCGCGCGCAGCTGGACCGGTTGAGCCTGGTGGCAGACTCTCTGGCGGCTTACACGACACGAGCCGCGGCGACGGACATCTCCAACGCGATTCTTGCGCTCCGTGCCTCGACCCAGGCTGAGTATGCCGCGGCCGTCGCGGGGGCAAACAACACCGCCGAGGAGATTTCGGTTCAGCGCACCCGGCCGGCGCTTGGCACGATCGAGAGGGCGCTGGCGCGCACCGAAGCCAGGCTGCGGGACGAAACCCGTGATCGGGTGGCTGACGCCGCGTCGACCACTATCGAGGCAAGGCGGACCGCTGCCGGTGCACTGGCCATCGCCCTCCTCCTTGCCACTCTGATCGCAATCTGGCTCACCCGCTCAATCAGCCGTCCCGTGCAGGATCTGGAGCGTGGCATGAAAGCGGTCGCTGACGGCGACTTTACGCAGCGGCTGCCGATGGTCGAGCGGCGCAACGACGAGTTTGGGCGCCTCGCGACAAGCTACCAGGCGATGACGGCGCAATTATCCGAACTGGACAAGCTGAAAGCCGAATTTGTATCGGTCGCGTCCCATGAATTAAAGACGCCAATCAACGTGATCGTCGGATATCTGGAGCTGCTGCAGGAGAACATCTATGGCGAGCTCAATCCCAAGCAACGTGAAATCTGCGCGACGCTCGGCAAGCAGGCACAGACACTCACTCGGCTCGTGAAGCGCTTGCTGGACATCAGCCGGTTTGAGGCGGGTGGAGGAAAACTCGAGCGACGACAGGTTGACCTCGACCGCTTTCTACATTCGTTCGAGACGTCATTCCAGGTACTCGCACTGCAGCGCGAGATATTGTTCCGGGTGGTAAGAGGAAACAATCTTCCCTCGCAGGTGTTATGGGACGAGGACAGGATCAACGAAGTGCTCGGCAATCTACTTTCAAACGCCTTCAAATTCACTGACCGCGGCGGCACAGTCGAGCTGCTTGTGGAAGGTGCAGAGCATGAAGTGTGTATCACGGTGCACGACACTGGCGCCGGGATTGCATCGGAACAGTTGCCCCATATCTTCGAGAAATTTTTTCAGGCGAACAATCAGGCATACGCGGCGGTCAAGGGAACGGGTCTTGGCTTGGCGATCGCCCGGGAGATCGTCGAAGCACACGGCGGATCCGTTTCAGTGGAGAGCACATTGGGAATCGGGACAACATTTACGATCATTCTGCCTATCAGAGCAGTGATCACCCGCCGCACTCCATTCCGGCGCATGCCTGCGGTGGAGGAAGTCGTTTGATCAGATCCGCCGGACTGGCGCTTTTCTGTCTCGTGTCGGTCATCACCGCCGGCGCTTGCTCTCCGGCCCGGGGTTCGCAGGCTCCGTCTCCTGCGTCATCCTATGCCACAACTCTCGCTTCGGCTCAGCGACGCGCCGACTCTGGCGATTACGCTGGTGCCGACAGGATTCTGGCTGATTATGCACTCAAGGCAAAAAACAAAGCCGACGCGCATGAGATCAGTTTCTGGCGTGCACTTCATATGGTAGACCCGGCCAACAAGACGGCATCGATGACCGAGGGAATTCGGGCGCTCGACATTTATCTGAGCACCCCTGGGGCGGTGGCATACCGGCCGCAGGCGCTGGTGCTGAAACGAAGCGCCATGACCGTGCAGGCGATGCGGCAGGCGGTGCTGGCGACGCCCAGGGTAGTGAACAACGGTCGCGACACTGTCTTCGTCACACGCGACGAAGACACAGCAGCGCTCCGCGACCAGCTCGCCAAGGCAAATGCCGAGCTCGAGCGAATCAAGAAGCGGCTGGCAAACCCAAGCCGCTGAGTTTCAATGTCTCGTCATCATCCAACCCTGAAGAGCTGAAGGGCACGGGCGTAGCGATCTGAGAGCACACCGCGAATTCCGGCGTGCTCTTTCATTTCCAAGTCGGGATCCAGTGACAGTATCTCTTCGGCGGCAACCCGGGCTTCGATATTGAGCTGCTCGTCGCGGATCGGGTCAGCAACGCGAAAAGTCGCGTCGCCACTCTGTTCTTCGCCAAAAAGATTTCCCATGCCGCGAATGCCAAGGTCAGCGCGCGCAATCGCGAATCCATCCTCCGTTCCCGCGAAGATGTTCAACCGGGCTGCCGCGTCCGGCCCGAAATCACCAAGCAGGATGCAGTACGAGGCCTCGGCTCCGCGGCCCACACGTCCGCGCAACTGATGCAGTTGCGACAGTCCGAATCGCTCCGGATGCTCGATCAGCATCACCGTTGCGTTTGCAACGTCGATACCGACTTCTATGACCGTTGTCGCAACGAGAATGTCGATTGCGCCGTCGCGAAAAGCGCGCATCGTTGCGTTGCGCTCGGCCGAAGGAATGCGGCCATGGAGCAACGCAACGCGCTTCCGGTCGAACGGGCCGGCAGAGAGTTCCTGAAACATCGTCGTTGCCGCTTTCAGGTCGGTTTTTTCAGATTCTTCAATGACCGGATAAACGATGTAAGCCTGGCGACCCTTATCCGTTTCACGCAGCACAAAGTTCAGAACCTTTTCACGCGCTTTACCCGGCCGGATGACAGTTGTCACTGGCTGGCGGCCAGCCGGCCTTTCGTCCAAGGTGCTGACATCGAGATCGCCGTACATCGTCAGAGCGAGTGAACGCGGGATAGGTGTTGCACTCATCAGAAGAATGTCCGGCGTAGCGCCCTTTGTGGAAAGAGCGGCGCGCTGCTCAACGCCAAAACGGTGCTGCTCGTCGACGGTTGCAAAACCGAGATTGGCAAATGATGTCGCTGCCTGAACCAGCGCATGGGTGCCGATCACAAACAGCGGTGCGGCCTCGCCCATTCTTTTTGCGGCGTCAGCGCGCGCTTGACCGCTGAGGCTTCCCGTCACAAGTAGCGGGCGGATGCCCAGTGGCTCCAGCAGGCCTGAGACCGTTCGAAAATGCTGCTCGGCGAGGAGTTCGGTAGGAGCCATGAGTGCTGCCTGGTATCCATTCTCCATCGCCAGCAGCGACGCGAACAGGGAGATGATTGTTTTCCCGCTGCCAACATCCCCTTGAAGAAGTCGGTGCATTCTGCGCTCGCTGCACATGTCCCCGACAATTTCGCGGAGGGCGGTAGTCTGTGCGCCTGTGAGCACGAAAGGCAGTGCTTCCTTCAAAGCGGAGGTCAGCTCGCGTCGATTTTCGAAGGTGATTCCTGTTCGCCGCTGACGGGCGATGCGATTGGCGCGGCGGTGCAGGAGGTGAACGAACAAAAGCTCCTCGAATGCAAGTCGCCCGCGCGCGCGCTCAGCTTCGGGAATGGAACTCGGCTGGTGTAACGTTCTCAATGCATCAGGTAGACTGGGGAGTGAAGACCTTGCCAGCAGCTTCGCTGGCAGATACTCCCGGACTAATGGCAGCAGGGCATCGATATGGCTCTCGATGATTCCCCTGATAATCTTGAAGGAAAGGCCTTCAGTGGCAGGATAAACTGACAGCACCCGCCCCCCCGCAAAGTGTGCCGAGTCGGCACCGAGGTTGACGTATTCACGGGGCTGGAGTTGCCGGCCATGGTAGAAGCGAACCGGCCCTGTAAGCAGCAGAGTATCGTCTTTAGATATGGCACGGTCCAGAAAAGGCTGACCCGGCCACGACGCTTCGATCATCCCGGAGTCATCCTTGACGACGGCCTGAAAAATCCGAAGACCTTTTCGCGTAGGCATAATTCCCTTCGATATGACCCTGCCAACGACAGTGGCGTCCATCCCGGGTTCGAGCGATGAGATGGGACTGACAGTGGTTGCGTCTTCGTAGCGCTGCGGTATGTGGAGCAGGAGATCGCGAGCCGTCACGATACCAAGACGGCGAAGGGCCTCGGCGCGACCTGGCCCGACACCCTTGAGGTATGTGACTGGCATGTCGAGATATATTTTCCCGGCGCCGGACGACGACCTCCGCCGCTCGTCATCGCCCATTCGGCCTTACCCCTCGACCAGCTCGTTGGCGAACGCGACCGGATTGAATGGCTCGATGTCCGCCATTGTTTCGCCCGTACCGATGAACTTGACGGGGACGTTCAGCGCTTCGCGCACCGCGAGAACGATTCCTCCGCGGGCGGTGCCATCCAGCTTGGTCATCACGATTCCAGTAATCGGTACCGATGCGGCAAACGTGCGGGCCTGCGCGAGAGCATTCTGCCCAATCGTTGCATCGAGTACGAGCAAGGTTTCGTGTGGCGCGCCGGGGATGCGTTTGCCGATAACGCGATGGATTTTTCTGAGCTCCTCCATCAGACCGGCGCTCGTATGCAATCGGCCGGCAGTGTCGATGATGACCACGTCCATTCCACGCGTAATGGCGGCGTCGATCGCGCTGAATGCCACGGAAGCCGGATCGGTTCCCTGCACTGCGCCAAGAAAATCGGCGCCGCTTCGTTCGGCCCACATGCGCAGCTGGTCAACTGCGCCAGCACGAAATGTGTCCGCCGCACCGACAAGCGTGCGTTTTCCGCGGACCTGCATGAGAGCAGCAAGCTTGCCAATGAAGGTCGTCTTCCCAGCGCCGTTCACTCCAATGACCAGTATCACCGTTGGCGGCTTGGCGGCAAAAACCACTGCGGCGTCATCGGTGTCAGCTCCGAGGGCCGTCGCGACACCTTCCTCGAGCGTGGCGAGGAAATCGCTCTGCGTTCTTATCGTTCCACGCAGTGCCTGAAGTCGCACATCTTCAACCAGGCGCATACTCGTGGCAACACCGAAATCTGCCTCGATCAGAACTTCTTCCAGCTTCTCGAGCGACCCTTCGCTGACTCCTCCGCGGGCGAGCACGCTCACATCGGTGAGCGCGATATCTTTTACGCGCTGCCAGAGCGACCGTACGGGTAGATCACCATCGCGGCGGAGGATTCGAGGCATCAGATTGTGAAAGTCGAGTGATTTCGCGGGAAGCGATGGGCGCACTTGTCGCCGGCATTCAGGTCGTTCCGGCTTTGGAAACTTAACGCGAGCGGGATATCGGCTCCCCACAGAAATCCCCCGACTGGGGATTGCAACTGAAGTGATGATAGCATGGATCCCGTCTCCGGATGTTCCCGAACCCGCAACTGAATGAACCTGCTTTCTGAAATCACCGCCGCCCAGTGGATCTCGCTGGGGCCTCGCATCGTCGGCGCCACATTCGTGTGGACGGCCGTCATCAAGGCGATCGCTCCGCAGACTTTTCGCCAGCATCTGTCCTCGCTTGGCTGGATACCCGACCGTCTCCTCTGGCCCGCCGTTGTCGGCGCCGCAGCGTTCGAGGCGGGCTGGGGCGTTGCATTGATTCTCGGAATTGCCCCTGCCATCGTCCTGCCCGCAACGCTCGTTCTTCTGGTGGTGTTTTCGGCGATCAGCTGGTGGGGAGTGCGCAGCGGCAAGGCGGCCGACTGTGGTTGCTACGGCGGATTCATTCATCCCTCGATTGCGCAGAGCATCGGTCTCAACTCCGCGTTTGCCGCGCTCGTGCTCGCCGCTTGGTTCGCCCCAATGCCGGCGACACCGATGTCTCTCTGGATGGTGTTCGTCGCCATTGCCGCAACACTCGTCACTGGCGGTCTCGCCGAGTTCGCGCGCCGTTACCCCGATAAGCACGGTCACGCGCTGTTCGATCTCAATCCGCTCAAGGTCGGGCGCAAATGGCGGCACTCCTGGTCGGGGGGGGCGACATCCGGAAACATCAGCGACGAGATGCTCGTCGCCTACCTCGGTCCCGATTGCCCGTACTGCACCAAATTCGTGACCCTCGCTAACGCGATGATTCAGTCGCCGCGGCTGCCGCGCGTAGTTGGAGTGGTCGGATCGTCGAGGGAACGGCTCAACTCGTTCATTGCCGACAAGGGGATCAGATTTCCGATGGCAACGATATCGCCCTCTCTGATGGGGCGTCTCGCACAAGCGGTGCCGACAGCGGTGCTTGTAAAGTCCGGAAAGATCGACCGGATCTGGATTGGAAACATGCCAGCCGATTTCGTTGACCGCTTCCGGCGCGCCTTCTTTCCCGACCCCGATCCGGCGGCCGCCCCACAAACTACCTGATCATGGCTACTGCGATCGCGGATGGCCTTGCGACTAGTTTCTCTTGCTCACTGGTGCGGCAGCCCCGAAGGACGCAAGCGTCTGTGAGCGCAGTCGTTCGAAGGTGGCGCGCTCGCGGGATGGGATCGGTTCCCCACCCTTCATTCGGAGCGCAATACGCGGATCGCGCTGAACGCCGTTCACGAGCACCTCGAAGTGCAGATGGGGACCAGTTGCAAGACCGCTCATGCCAACAGAACCGATCGTTGTGCCGATTAAAACCCGCGCCCCTCGACGCGTGCTTTTTGAAAAGCCTCTCAAGTGACCGTAACGACTGACGAAGCCGTTTCGATGCCTGATGTCGACAACGTTGCCGTATCCGCCCTTTCGCCCGGCGAAGACGATTACTCCGTCTCCAATACTGCGAACCGGTGTTCCCATCGCCGCGGCATAGTCGGTTCCCTTATGCCGCCGCCAGACGCCGAGTACCGGGTGCCTGCGCCCGCCGAACATGCTCGAGATGCGTCGGAAAGTCACGGGAGCGCGGAGGAACGAGGCCCGCAAGGACTTTCCCGATCCGTCGAAATACTCCCCGCTCGCATTCCGACTCGAAAAACGAATCGCTTCGATCTCATTGCCTGAAAGTGCCAGCCGCGCGCCGAGAATTTTGTTGACGATGATCGCACCGTTCGGTTTTTGCAACCGCTCAACGAGCACATGAACCTTGTCGCCTTCGTGGAGATCACGGCTCATGTCGACGCGGTACTCGAAAATGTCGGCGAGCGAGAATGCAAGGTTCGCCCGTGCCGATCGGGGCAGGGCAGCCCCGCCTGCGGCGTCGAGAGCGTTTACCAGGCTCGATTGAATTACTCCCCCCACCGCAAGGGTGTCGACTTTGTCGGCGGACGACGCCAGCACGAACACCGGAGCGACAAGTACCTCGCTGGGCTCGACCACGACCGGATTCATGGCAATTTCCAGAGATCGAGGCGCCGCTCGTGCGAGCGGGAGACCCGACGCCGGTACGATCGCGCTCGTACGCCCGGCGCCGGAACCGGCGGACGCATCGGCGAATCCGCCAAGCAGATCCGCGTCCGGGACGCTCGCGATGGGCGGCGTAAGGCGCAGCGCGACCAGCGTGAACAACCCGACGAATGTGTATGTGATGACCCGCGCGATGCGGACGGTCAATCCATCTGTCTCCGAATGAAGGTCGGGATCTCCATGTCGCTGAAATCCTGACCGTTGCCATCCCGCTTCTCTGGGGATGACGCCGGAGGGGCGAGTGGCGTAACGCGTCGCGAGATGTCCGGAGGGATGGCGCTGCGAGCCTGGGTTGGAGTGGGCCTTCCGCGAACGGGAAGCTGAATCACCGGCGTACCGATCCGCATCGGACTCGTCGCGGGTGTCGAGGCGGGCACAACCGGTGACACTCCCGCAACAGGGCCCTTGTCGAAGCCGGTCGCAATCACGGTCACGCGACACTCGCCCTGCATCGCCTTCTCGTTCACCGTTCCGAAAATGATCTCTGCATCGTCGCCCACCGCATCCTTCACGATCTCAACAATCTGATGAACATCGCCGAGTGTGAGATCGTCACCACCAGTGATGTTTACCAGCACTCCGGTGGCGCCCGAGACCGAGACATTGTCGAGCAGTGGACTGGCGATGGCTTGCTGGGCCGCATCGGTCGCGCGATTCTCGCCTCGCCCGATGCCCGTTCCCATCAACGCCGAACCGCCTTCCTGCATTACGGTTCGTACATCCGCGAAATCCACGTTCACCAGACCAGTGACTGTTATGAGCGTAGAGATGCCCTGTGTCGCATGGAGCAGAACCTCATCGGCTTTCTTCAAAGCGTCGTGAAACGGAATCCCTTTGCCAACAACAGCAAGGAGCCGCTCGTTCGGCACGACGATCATCGTGTCCACATGCTTTCTCATCTCGGCAATGCCGAGCTCGGCCTGACGAAGCCTTCTGCGTCCCTCAAAAAGAAACGGACGGGTGACGATTCCGACGGTGAGCGCGCCAGCCTCGCGGGCAAGCTCGCATACGGTTGGAGCCGCACCTGTGCCCGTACCGCCACCCATGCCACAGGTTACAAAAACCAGGTCAGCGTTTGTAAGAACGAGGGACACTTCTTCCCTGTTCTCCTCTATCGCCTGCTTTCCAACTTCCGGCCGGGCGCCTGCACCCAGCCCGCGCGTCAATTTCTTCCCGATCTGAATCTTGACGTCCGATTTGGAATTGAGCAGCGCCTGGGCATCTGTATTGATCGAGATGAACTCGACGCCCGACAACCTTTCTTCGATCATCCGATTGACGGCATTGCCGCCCCCGCCGCCGACGCCAACCACTTTCATCCGGGCGTTCTGCGACGCGCTTTCCTCGAACTCGAAATTCATCGGGTGTTGCACTCCAGTGCTTCCAGGGGTGGGAATGATGACCGGCCAATATATATGCGACTGCTCACCGCATCCAATAGCGAATCACGGGGTGCTAAAGAAAACTTCGTTCAATTGCGGAAGGATAAATTTCCACGCCGCGTCAGAGGCCGCGCAGCTTTATGATGTGGAGAATGTCAAGCGATGACAGCGCATCAAGTTGCAGCGTGGCGAGCGGGAACCTGACTCCCGCTATCAGGCTCGACAGCGGTAAACACATGCCTACCAAAGGTTCGCCGTCGCTAGGCGCCTAGAAAAAATCCTGCAGCCAGAGCTTCACACGCTGGGCGAACCGGTCGACGTTTGGCGACGAGATTGCCCGCCGTCTGCCGCTTGCTGACGCCCCGCTGAGTGCGACCCTGTTGGCGCCGTAGAGCGCAAGCCCCACGACGGTGGAATATCGGGTAGCCTCAACGGAGTCACTCAGGCCGCTGATGTTCTCGGCAGGCATCCCGAGCCGCACACCCGTCCCGAATACATCGGTCGCGAGAGCGGTGACTCCCTCCATTGCTGCCGCTCCACCCGTGACGACGATTCCGCCGCTCAGTCTTCCGGCGTATCCCGCCTGCTGAATTTCGGTATGGACCAGGTCGAAGATCTCGTCGATCCGCTGGTGAATGATGTGGGCAAGCACTTCGCGGGGGACTTGCCGCTCTCCCTGCGCAACCGTGCTCGGCAGCTGAATGATGTCGTCAGGATTCACCAGCGGCTCGTAAGCGCAGCCAAACTTCTCTTTCAATCGTTCGGCGTCGGCCTGAGTCACACCAATTCCATGAACGATATCGTTGGTGACATTGCTGCCGCCGAAATTGATAGTCGCGAGGTGACGGATTTTTCCTTCGTGAAATATCGCAACGTCGGTTGTCCCCGCCCCCATTTCGACCAGCGCGACGCCAAGCTCCTTTTCATCCTCCGTCAGAACTGCCAGCGCACTGGCCAGCGGCTCCAGGACGAGTTCTCTCACCTGATAGCCCGCCCGCTCGACGGACTTTCGAAGGTTCGTTGCGGGCGAGCTTCCGATGGTTACGAGATACATCTCGGTCTCGAGCCTGGTTCCGATCATGCCGATCGGATCACGTATTCCCTGATTCTTGTCGACGGTGTATTCCTGCGGAATCGCGTGCAGCAGCTCTCGGTCCTGCGGAACAGGCTGCGCGCGGGCAACCTCATTTGCACGGTCGACGTCAGACTTGGAGATCTCTTCGCCGTTCACCGCAACGATGCCCGTGCTCGTCATCGCGCGCACGTGCTCACCGGCAATGCCGGCGTAGATGGATTCTATTTTGGTCCCCGCCATGCGCTGCGCATCGTCGACGGCCTTTTTGATCGACCGGGTGGTTTCCTCGATGTCGGACACGACGCCACGCCGAAGCCCGGTTGTACGCGCCTGACCTACGCCAAGAATCTTGATTC
Organism: Gemmatimonadaceae bacterium; assembly: GCA_037721215.1. Classification (NCBI taxonomy): domain Bacteria; kingdom Pseudomonadati; phylum Gemmatimonadota; class Gemmatimonadia; order Gemmatimonadales; family Gemmatimonadaceae; species Gemmatimonadaceae bacterium. Next base: position 31,110 of record JBBJNV010000016.1, on the reverse strand, counting down.
CGGTCTGCCGGTGCGCATCGCCCATGGCCTCAGCGATAACGACAGTGGTTGTTGCCGTTCCAATATCGAGCCCGGCGATGACGCGTTCCTGATTCATTGAAGCCTTGCGATGACTTGGTCGCGATAGCGTAGATCGAGCTCGGCAATTTGTGCCTTGCGTCGCCGGAGGTCGGTTTCAACGGGAAAGATATCGGCCAGCCGCGGCACGGACACCCCCACTTGCGCACGCACCCGCAACACCGCGGGCGCTGCGGCCATCGTCGACATCCCCGACGCTGAATTCGCGGCACCTGCAATATCCGGAGGGGCGACGGGAATTCCATCAGGCAATGCGAGCTTGAGAATTATATCTTCTCTCCCGTCCCGCGAGATTTCGCTGATCCGTCGGTACAGGCCTGGCTGGCCTGCCTTCACCGCCCCCAGCAGCGTCAGCAGCGGCACGTCGCGCTGATTCGCTACCGGAAGATCCAATCCCTCACTGGCTGGATCGATTGGCAGGACAAGTCCGGAGCTGTCGACCGGCTCGAGTCCGTTCAAACCAGGCGCGAACGCAATCGGAAGATTCTCGTTCACTTCGACCAGCAGAGTTCCGGGGAGCCTCCTGCTGATTCGCGCTGTTCCGACCTGAGGAAGCGTCATCAGCAGCGCAGTCAGCGGAGCCGTGTCATCCCACACCGAGCGAGTCGTGTCGAGGGCAAGCCTGGCCAGAACCGTTTCCGGCTTCAGATAGCGCAACCCCCGGACTTCCACCGCGCGCACATGAAAGAAGTCGAGACGAGCCGCCGCACGGCGGGCAAACCACGGAACCGGGGCCAGAACAGCGAGCAGCAGTCCAATAACCATCAGCCGCATTTTCGATTTCATCCGTGGAGGCGTTGTCGCCGATACCTGCGGAGTCGTCATCCCTGCGAAAGCTCGAGAAGCGAGCGGAGCTCTGGTCCTGTGCGCGTGATGTCCCCGGCACCAATCGTAATCACCACGTCTCCGTCAATCACAGATGCATGCAGAGCAGCCGCCGATTCGGCGCGGGGTCCCCGCCACGCCGGCGCCTTCCCGAGACCGGCCATTACGTCCGCAATCAAGCCCGACGATACACCCGCAACAGGTTTTTCACGTGCCGGATAGAGGTCGCAAAGATACACGGCATCGGCGAGCGCAAGCGCATTTCCGAACTCGACATGGAAGTCGCGGGTGCGGCTGTACAGGTGGGGCTGGAAGGCAGCCACCAGACGTCGATCGGGGAACGCCGACCGGGCCGCTTCGATAGTTGCCACTATTTCGGTGGGGTGGTGCGCGTAGTCGTCAATGATGGTCACGCCGGCAACCTCGCCAAGGCGCTGAAACCTGCGCTCGACGCCGGCAAACGCCCCCAGCCCCGCGCTCATCGCCTCCAGAGTAACCCCCAGCGCGATGCCACTCGCAACAGCAGCAAGTGCGTTGCGCACGTTGTGCTGGCCGGGAACAGCGAGCTGCAACTGCCCGATTGACTTCCCGTCATAAGTCAATCCAAATCGTGTACCGCCGTCGACGCTGACAATATCGCCGGCCAGCAGGCGCGACTCGGGCGACTGCGTCCCGTATCTGATGATTTCAGCGCTGTTCGGCACCGGAAGAGTCCGCGCGCCAGGATCGTCCGCACACAACACGACTGTCCTTCCTCCAGCAACGAATTGCGCAAACGCTTCCCTTATCTCGCTGATGCCGCCCGGGTAGATGTCCAGATGATCGGCTTCCATGTTGGTCACAACCGCGACCGTCGGGGCGAGCGCAAGGAATGACCTGTCGTACTCGTCGGCTTCGACAACGAATAACCGGTCGGATCCCTCGCTCAGATTCCCGTTCCACGCACCAACTCTGCCGCCGGCGACGCCGGTTGGCTCGAGTCCGGCAGACTTGAGTGCTTCGGTGGTCATCACCGTAGTGGTTGTCTTGCCATGCGTACCCGCCACACCAACCAGTTCCCCACCTGCAACCGCCCGTCCCAGCGCCTCCGCCCGCCGCGTAACCGGAATACCAAGAGCGATAGCGCGCATCAGCTCGGGATGATCCCGGTTTACAGCAGATGTGACAACCACTTCGCTCGCTCCCTCGACGTGCGACGGGTCGTGACCCTCGATTATCTGCACTCCCAGTCTTGCAAGATCGGCGGCGCCGGCAACACTCGTATCGCAACCGGTCACGGTGTAGCCGCGACGAATGAACAACTCGGCCAGTGCGCTCATTCCAGCGCCGGCGATGCCGACGAAATGAACGGGGCGATTGTCTGCAGGTAAAGGAACCATCAGGGTTGCGGGAATTGGGGAGTTATGGCCACGCGCTCGGGGCACGCCCGCGCACTCGCGGTTGCCAGATCGAGTACGTGACGGGCAATCTCAGCCGCCGCGTTGGGACGCGCCCGTGATCTGGCCGCCTCAGACCGCTGTCGCATCAGTTCCGGGTTGGAGATGAGCGCCGTCACCGCAGCATTGAGCCGATCGGGAGTGAGGTCGCTCTGAAGAATCATCTCCGCGGCGCCGGCCGCGGCGAGAGCACGCGCGTTTGCTGTCTGATGGTCGGCAGCAGCCGTCGGCAGCGGGACCACCAGCGGAGGAATGCCCCAGGCACACAGCTCGGCAGTGGCAATTGCACCTCCACGCGACAAGGCGAAGTCTGCGGCCGCGTATGCATCAGCTACTGGCGACAGATACGGGCGGATTCGCACACGCTCGGTCTCGAGCGCCGCGTACTCAGCGTGCGTTTTCTGTCCGGTCGCCCAGATCACGCTCAAGCCCTGCGGCAGACTCGTGGATAGCCAGGCTGCGACGACGTCGTTGATGGCACGGGAGCCCTGACTGCCCCCGTAGATGAGCATTACACTTCCGGTATTCAGCGGAAAATTCCACTTCGTTCTGGCGGCGAGGCGGTCGGGCAGAGGAACAGGCGGAGGCTCGATTGGGTTTCCTGAATCGTATACTATCGTCTGCCTGCCGGGCGACAAATGGTTGGCGGCTTCCGGAAATCCATTGTGGACCTGGCGTGCATACCGGCTGAACGCCCGCGTCGTGAGGCCCGGAAAGCTGTTCTGCTCCTGAACAACGTATGGGATCCCATGCATCGCTGCGTATGCCAGGGCGAGGCCGGATGCATATCCACCCGTACCCACGACACATGCCGGCTTCTCATCGCGAACGATTGCCGCCAGCCTCCGCCACGCTGTCACTCCACCGCGCATCGTCTGCCAGTTTTCCCACGGACGTGCCCGATAGAGCGGGTGCAAGTCCAGCAGCTCGTGCGTGAATCCCGTCGTGGGAAGCACGTCGCGCTCGATTCCTCGCCTGGCGCCCACAAAAAACGGAATGACGGCCGGATCGAGCTTTATCATTGCCTTTGCTATCGCAAGCCCCGGGTATAGATGCCCGCCCGTACCTCCTCCCGCGAACATGACTCTCATTTCAGCCGGGGCTCGGTGAAAACGAGGGGTCGGTGGCGCGCGATCCAATGACTTTCTCCCGCGTGCTGCCGATGTTGACGAGAATCCCCGTCATCAGCAGCGAAAGCACGAGGTTCGATCGACCGTAGGAAATGAACGGGAGCGTCAGGCCGGTAGTCGGGAGCAGGCCAATTGCAACGCCAATGTGAAGATAGGCGGTGAGAATGATCGTCGCCGTTATGCCGACGGCGGTGAGTTGCAGAAACGGTGTGCGGGCTCTTTTTGCAATTCGAAAACCAGCAAAGCCAAATGCGGCAAATGCGATGATGATCGCCAGCAAGCCGACGAACCCCCACTCCTCGCCAATAGTTCCGGCGATGAAATCATCGTAGCCTAAGGGCAGGAATCCGAGCTGCTGGCGGCCTTTGCCGAATCCGACACCAAACGCCTGCCCTGATCCCACGGCGATCAGCGACTGTTTCGCCTGGTAGCTGACATGCCCCGGCGCGGCTCCCGGGTCGAAGAAGGCGGTCATCCTCAGCAACGCATAGTTGAGGCGCTGGAACTGATCCCAGAGGAGGGGCACTGCGATGACTCCCAGCACAACGAAATGCCCGACACGAACCCCGCCGGCGAAAAGGATGATACCCATTATCAGCGTATACATCATTGCAATCGAAAGGTCAGGTTCAAGCGCCACTAGAACGTCGAGCAATCCTACGATGACAAGAAACGGAAGCAGACCTTTGGTGAGTCCCCGCAGCGCCTCGCCTTTCTTCACAACCAGCATCGATGTCCAGATGATTACGGCGATCTTGCCGAGCTCGGACGGTTGAAGTGAAGCGCCAATGAGGAATCGTCTCGAGCCGAATCGCCGGGGCGCAATTGACTCGGTGAACGGCAGGATGACGATCACCAGCAGGACGATCGAACCGATCATGAGCGGCCACGCCCATTTGCTCAGAACATCCGCGTCGAACTTGGCAAATACTGCCAGCAACACGAGCCCGATCGCGACTCCGCCCATCTGGCGCACAAAAAATGAATAGCTGTTCATACCGGCGCGGATGGCGACGATGGCACTTGCACTGTATACAGCCGCAAGGCCAAAGGCCAGCAGACACCCGGTAATGAGAATGAGGAGCCGGGCCTCAGGCCCCATGTACCACCGATAGCGAACGTCAGAGGTAATCGCGGCAGTCATGCTTTATCCAGAACAAGCTGCCTGAAACGCGTTCCCCGCTCTTCGTAATTCCGGAACATGTCGAAACTCGAGCAGGCGGGTGACATCAGGACTGCGTCGCCAGGCTGCGCAAGCGCGCGGGCGCGCTCTATAACCGCCTCGAAGTCTGCATCCATCCGTTCGATGGTAACGGTCGCGCTCAGATCCTCCTCGACTTTTTCCGCAGCTTCACCGTATGCGATGACTGTCTTGACGCTTCGTCCGATGGCGGCGGCAAGGCGGCTGTATGGCTCGCCCTTGTGCCGGCCGCCAAGCAGAAGAATTGTCGGCCGCCGCATGCCCTCGATCGCGACCAGCGTAGAGCTCACGTTGGTGGCCTTGGAGTCATTGATCCACTGTACACCGTTGATCTCTCCAACAACCTCGAGACGGTGCGCGAGGGCATTGAACGAGCGCAGAGAAGCTTCCATCGCCAGCCTCGCGGCGCTGTCGCGAAAGGCTTCATCAGCGACCGACACTGCCAGCGCCGCGGCGAGCGCATTTGCCACGTTGTGTGTCCCCAGAAGGTTGAAGTCGCTGCGCGCGACCAGCCGCTCTCCCAGCACCTGGAGCACGCCGTCATCGTCCATCCATCCATCACCACGGTGTTCAGTGGAGAAACGATAATGCGTCCCAGTGACGCCTTCGGCCATGGAAGCAACCCGGCCATCGTCGGCGTTCACAACCCATCGCGATGCAGAGTTCGCATTGGCGAAGAGGCGCGCCTTGTCTGCGTAGTAGTCAGACGCTGTGGGATATCGATCGAGGTGGTCGGGTGCGAGGTTCGTCAGCACGCCCACGGTCGGATTCAGACTGGGAGTATCATGCAGCTGAAACGATGACATCTCGAGCGCGATCCAGTCTGGATGCGAAGCAAGAATCGCGATTTCGGAGAGCGGCGTGCCGATATTTCCGGCATCGACAGCGCTTGCGCCAGCGCCGCGCAGCAAATGTCCGATCAAAGCGGTCGTGGTGGTCTTGCCGTTGGTACCGGTGACGGCGATAACGCGCGAACGCGGCATGAAGCGGAGGGCAATATCGACCTCGCTCAACACCGGCACTCCTGCCTGTCGCGCCGCCGCCACGGGCGGAGCCCCTGGGTCGATGCCGGGGCTCACCACTACCAACGCCGCGCGCCCAATCCGCTCGAGGTTGTGTGCACCAACGTCTACGTGGCCGCCCATTGCACGCAATGAATCGGCACTTTCGACGACGGCAGCCGACCGTCCACCATCAGAAGCGTAAACCTGGTGTCCGCCACTCAGCAGCAGCTTTGCAACCGCGGTCCCGCTTCGAGCAAGTCCCAACACGGCGATTTCGCCGTGTGGAAGCGCTGGCGCCATCATCTCAGTTTGAGAGTGCTCAACGCTACAAATGCGCAGAAGATTCCGAGGATCCAGAAACGTACGACCACTTGAGCCTCGTTCCAGCCGCCTTCCTCGAAGTGGTGATGCAGCGGCGCCGTCCGGAAAACCCGGTGCGCCTGCGCGTACTCGAGACCTTTGCGCCGCCTGTGGAATTTGAATACGACGCGCTGGATGATGACGGAGACCATCTCCGCCACGAAGACGCCGCCAACCAGCAGCAGCACGAATTCCGATTTGAGCAGTATCGCGATCGCGCCTAGCGCGCCGCCGAGCGCAAGCGATCCGGTGTCACCCATGAACACCTGCGCCGGGTGTGCGTTATACCAGAGAAACCCGATACACGCACCCATGATGGCGGCGCAGAAAACGGTCAGCTCGCCGGCCCCACGAAGATAAAATACCTGGAGATAGGCGGACGCATCGATCCTGCCGATTACGTACGCGAACAGTGCGAGAGTCAGCACCGCAATTGCCGTCAGGCCAGCGGCGAGCCCATCGAGGCCGTCGGTGATATTGACCGCATTACTTGTCCCTGTCAGCACAAATGTCACAAACAGCACGTAAAGCCAGGCCAGCGTTGCGGAGGCCGGGACGATCAGGATGTACTTGTAGAACGGCAGCGTCGTCGACGCGCCCGGCAACGTCGACAGTGGGAATTTCCATAGATAGTACCCGAGTGCAAAGCCGATCGAGACCTGACCAATGAGCTTGTACGCCTCAACCAGACCGGTGTTCTTCTGGCCTGCCTGCTTCTGTTTCAGCTTGAGGTAATCGTCGAAAAACCCGATAAACCCCATCCACAGCATGACGAACATCGCAATCAGAACGTACTGATTGTCCAGCTTCGCCCACATGACTGTCGGCACCAGGGTCGATGCGAGGATGATGAGCCCACCCATCGTTGGCGTGGTTCTCTTTTCCTGGTGGCTGTCGGGTGTACCTTCACGAATCACCTGGTGGAGTTTCATCCGGCGCAGTCGGCGGATTATTATCGGTCCGATAATGAATGAAACGATCAACGCCGTTACCGCCGCCCCCGCAGCCCGGAACGAGATGTAGTTGAACACTCGAAGAAATCCGAGATCCCGCGAGAAAGGTACGAGGAGATAGTTCAGCACTAATGCATTGCCCAGGTTGTGAGATGCGGAACGAGTTGCTCCAGTTGCACGCCCCGCGATGCTTTCAACAGGATAACGGCATCCGGCTGAATACGGGACTCAAGCTGCGGCCAGAGCTCGTCGACCGATGCTGCCGTCACCACACGGACGTCGCCGGGTGCGATTCGAGCGAGCGCGTGTCTGAACTCTCCGATACCCGCAACGACATCGGCGGGCCCGTCGAGTGCGAGCCGGCTGATGTCATCGTGACATCGAGCCGAAGCTGCACCCAGTTCCCGCATGGTTCCCAGAACGACGACCCGCTGGCGCTCTGAACCCATGCCGCGAAGCAACTCGAGCGCAGCTCGCGTCGACCCCGGATTGGCATTGTACGCATCGTTGATCAGAGTCGCACGACCGAGTTGCTCGGACGAAACGCGCATGCGCGGAACCTGCATTGACGCAATGCCCGAACCCGCTCCTGCATCGGTGACCCCGCAGATTCGCGCGACGGCTATCGCAAGCATGGTGTTCTGAAGATTGTGGAGGCCGCGGAGCGGAGGCGCGACTACCACGTCATCCAGCTCGATTGTACCGCTTCCATCAGCCGCGAGTTTCCACGCGGACGGTCTGATATTGCCGGCGTCCAGTCCGGCTTCGACGAATGACGTCGTCATTCCGCGCGCAGCCGTCGCAATCTCGGGTTGCGACGCGGGAGCCACGCCGACATTCACACCATGAAACACCGCCACTTCCTCTTTGAGAACTCCCGCCACGTCACCAAGACCTTCGAGATGCTCCTCCCCGATCGACGTAACCACCGCAATATCCGGCAATGCGATGTCGCGAAGGATTGCGACTTCGCCGGGCAGATTGGTGCCGACCTCAATGACGGCTATTTCTGCCGATGCAGGAATAGCCAGCAGCGTGAGCGGTACTCCGATGCGGTTATTGAGGTTCCCGGTTGTTGCGTGAACCTCGAGCTCGACAGCCAGCGCCGCCCGAATCAAATCCTTGGTCGTCGTTTTCCCGTTGCTTCCGGCCACCGCGATGACGGTCTTTCCCCACGCTTTCCGCCAGTATGTAGCGAGGGTGCCAAGCGCCATCAGCGTGTCACCGACCTCGTACACCGGAACACCGAGCTGCTCGAGCCTGACAGGGCGGGAAACAAGCACCGCAGCAGCGCCCTGCTCCACCGCCGCGCCCAGATAGTCATGGCCATCGAAGTTTTCGCCGATCAGCGCGACGAAAAGCTGACCCTCTATCGTCGATCTCGAATCCGTCGTGATGCCGGTGATTTCGCCAGCACCGCGCGGCGATTGTGTTACGGCTGCTGGGCCGATCGCGTCCGCGACCCGATCGAAAGTCCAGAACGTCAAGTTGCACGCTCGGCGAGCAGCTCGCCGACAACCTGCTTTTCATCGAATGGCGCTTTGACCGTTCCCATGATCTGATACGTCTCATGGCCTTTGCCTGCCAGCAGAATCACATCACCCTGGCCGGCGGTCTCGAGCGCCCGTGCAATAGCCATCCGACGGTTCTCGATACGGAGGCGCGCAGGCGACGACATCCCGCTTTCGATATCGTCAAGTATCTGCTCGGGGTCTTCCGTGCGAGGATTATCGCTGGTGACGATCACAATATTCGCGCCGGCCTGAGCGGCGCTGCCCATCTCCGGGCGCTTGCCGCGATCCCGGTCGCCACCGCAGCCGAAAACGAGGATCAGCTTTCCCGGCGTAAAAGGCCGGATCGCCGCCAGTACGCGCTGCATTGCGTCCGGTGTATGCGCGTAATCCCGGAGCACCGTCGGGTGTTGCGAGATGACTTCCAGTCTCCCCGGTACCTGTGGCAGCACGGACAGGCGCCCCGCAAGCTCCCCAGGATTCATTCCGAGTGTGATACCGACCGCCAGGGCCCCAAGCGCATTGTGTACATTCACATCGCCAATCAGGGGCAGGTCCACGTCATGCGCTTCGCCCGCGTACCGCAGCGTCCACCGGCTTCCCGACTCGGTACAAACCACTTCTGTCGCCCTCACGTCAGCAGCTTCGGCAACGCCGAAGAATATCTTCCGACGGCTCTCGGGAAGTGCTTCCCAGGCCGGGGCATCGACATTGATCACTGCCGATCCACTCGGCTTGAGGTACTCGAGCAACGATGCCTTCGCCTGCAGATACGCCTCCATGGTGAGATGATAGTCCAGGTGGTCGCGCGTAAAGTTGGTGAACACCGCGGCATCGAAGCTCAATCCATCGATGCGCCGCTGGTCGAGACTGTGTGACGAAACTTCCATTGCGACTGACTTTGCGCCCCGGTCAACGAGGTCGCGCAGAACTCGCTGAAGCTCTACCGGGCCGGGTGTGGTGAGCTCAGCACCCCCCGGAACGACTTCTGCTTCGGTGCCGAGCAGCACTCCGAGCGTCCCGATCGAGGCGCTGCGGGATTCCGGCTGATCCAGCAGATGTCTGAGGATTCCAACGGTCGTGCTTTTCCCATTTGTGCCCGTGACACCGATGATGCGCAGCTCGCGCGACGGGTTGCCGTACGCTTGGCCAGCGGCAACCGCCGCGGCTTTCCGTCCTTCCCGCACAACGATGGCGGGAAGCGTGGTGCGATCGGGATCCTCGACCATTACCGCCGACGCTCCAAGCTCGCGCGCGCGCTCCAGGTAGTCATGGCCATCGCGCGCAGAACCGCGGATCGCAATGAACAGGGAATCAGGGGTCACTTCTCGACTGTCGTCCGATATCCCCTCGACCCACTCTGGCAGCACGCCGCGAACGCCGGCAAGCAGGCCGGCGCGTTCAAGGGCAGTTACGGTGCTGCCAGGTGAAAAACGCATCAGGGAATATGCTTGAGTTTGACGACGCTGCCGCCGGCAAGCAGCGAGCCAGCGGCGGGGTAGGTAGGCATGCCTTGTCGCGAAACCAGCCTCACCCTGAATCCCGCCTCATGCAAAGCACGAACCGCGTCGCGTACCGGCAATCCCACAACATCCGGAACTGGCCTTGCCGACCGGTCCGGCACGCCTCGCTTCTGCTCGAAAGGAAGCCGGATTGTGCGAGGCGGAAGGACGATGCGTTCGTCTGCCGGCGCACCAGCAACAACTGCTCCCTTAGGAACCACCGGGGCAAGTCTTTCGACGGGAGCCGGTCTTTCGACGGCCGCGAGTTCGTTTCGGTCGAGTGCAGCGTCCTGCGCCGCGAGCGCCGCACGAAGTATGACCGCAGTAAGCGGCGCAGCGATCTCGCCGCCGTAATAAGCACCGCGCGGACTGTCCAGCTTGACGAGCACGACGTATTGCGGCTTGTCCACTGGGAAAAGACCGACGAACGACGCCGTGTAATTTCCCTCTACGTAGCCTTTTCCCTCCACCGTTCGGCGCGCAGTGCCGCTTTTTCCTCCTATGCGGTATGTCGCAAGATCGGCTTTGACCGCCGTTCCGCCTTGCACCACCGCCAGCAGCATGTGCTGAACTTGTGTAGCCACATCTGGGGAGATCACTCTCCTGATGACCCGGGGCCGGGCACGGTACACCAGATCGCCGCCGGCATTTCGTATTTCCTTCACCAGGTGTGTTTCCATGAGCTCACCACCATTGGCAATAGCGCCGTACGCGGCAACCAGCTGCAGCGGTGTGACGGCAACTTCATAGCCCATCACCATCGACGCAGCTGATGTCCGGTTCCATCTTGAGGGATCGCGCAGAGTTCCGTCGGCCTCGGCCGGAAGCGGAACCCCAGTTGGTGCACCAAGCCCCAGATCACGCAGAGTCTCAAATTTCTCGCGCGCGGTAAGCCGGTTCGCGAAACGCACAATTCCGACGTTGCTCGAATATCTGATGACATCCGACAGCGAAAGCTGCGCGGACTTCCTGTCATCGACGATCCGGCGGCCATTAAGAATCATCGTGCCACCGAATGTCTCGACGACCTCGTCCGGACGCGCACGGCCGCGCTCCAGGAGCGCCGCAGCGATGAATGGCTTGAGGGTAGACCCCGGCTCGAATGGCTCGCTCACCGCGGTGTTCGCAAGCGTGCGCCGATTAGCACGACGGCTCGCCATCGCGAGCACTTCCCCGGTAAATGGATTCATGACGACAATGTCACCACCGGTCGCATTCAGGCTGTCTGTCGCGCGCGTCAGCGCACGGTCGCAGATTTCCTGGAGATCCCGGTTGATTGTAAGAGTGACGTTGTGGCCTCGCGTCGGAGCGCCGTTCCACCCGCCTGGAGTATCGAGGTTTCGGCCACGACTGTCCCGCGCGATGGTCGTCTTTCCACTGTCGCCGCGTAAAAGGCTGTCGAGCGCTAGCTCGATCCCGTCGGCACCGCGGCCCCGCTGATCGGTTCCACCCACGATGCGGCTGACGCTTTCTCCAGCCGCATATTCGCGCTTCATCACCGGAAAGCCACGGACTCCGGGGAGCACCGTAAGTCCCGCTATGTCAGTCGGGACGTGAAGGCCCGGCAGCTCGACCCATTTCCGCCGCGGGTCGGTCGCGGCTGACGTCCATGCCGTGGAGAAACCGGCATCCCGGAGCGCAGTAGCGAGTGCAGCCCTGTCGCGCACCTCGCCCGGAGCCACGGCAAGGCGCACGAGTTCGCGACTTTCTGCCAGCACCCGGTCGCTCGCATCGAGGATATTCCCCCGCGCCGCAGTCAACGGCGATTCCCGGAAATGCTGCTGTCGTGCGCGCTCCAACCATTGATCACCCTGAAATAGCTGAACTCTTGCCGCTTGTCCGATCAGGGCGAGGGCGAACAATACAAGCGTGAGATGGATGACGCTGACGCGGCTAAGGCGTACCACCGGCCCTCGCGTGACTCGGCAGAAATATCACCTGGGTATCCGATGGAATGCGCATGCCCAGCCGTCGCTCTGCGATTGGGCCCAGGGTTCGACGGGACGAGGCGTCGCGAATGGCGCCGGCCAGCCGCACGCGTTCGCTCTCCAGCAGCGAATGTCGCTTCTCGAGCGCTTTTGCAGCATTGCCTTCCGAGAATCCGTAGCTGCGGCGCGTGATGACTGCAGCGGAGACAATCACAAAACCCATGAGCCCGCCGGCAATCATCCAGCGCCGCGCGCCTAAACCTCGCTTCGCCACGCGCGGAGTCGTGCGCTTCGCGCGCGCGGATTTCGTTGAATCTCGACTCCGGCAGGCACGACGGCTTTCCGCCAGACAAGCTGGCCCAGGGCACTGCCACGGCACTCGCACCGCAGCAACCGCGGCGGGCAGACGCAAACGCGCGACCATTCGCGCATTGAGTGCTTCACCACGCGGTCCTCACCCGAATGATATGAAATAACTCCGATCACACCGCCTGGCGCCAAGCGGTCCCGCAATCGCGGCAGGGCCTGCTCGAGAAGCTCTATCTCGGCATTGACTGCAATTCTTACCGCTTGAAAAAGCCGGGCAAACTCACCGGCACCGCTTCGCGGGCCAAGCGTGCCCCGAATTGCGCCTACCAGATCGTCGCTGGTCGCAAAACTGCGATTAGCCCTGCGCCGAACGATTTCGCGAGCCAGTCGTCGTGCCTTCGGCTCATCACCGTATTCGCGGAAAACATCGACAAGCTCCGCTTCTGCCGCATTGTTGAGATAATCTGCGGCACTCGACGGAGCGTCTTCGTCCATGCGCATATCCAGCAAAGCACCTTCGCGAAATGAAAATCCGCGACTGGTGTCATCAATCTGATGCGACGAGACGCCAAGATCGGCAACGATGCCATCAAACTTCTGCAGTGGATCTGAGAGCAACGTGTCGACCTCGGCGAAGTTGCCCAATATAACGCGAAATCGGCCCGCCGCCGCGTGGGTGGCAAGCCGATTCGTAGCGATTCTCAGTGCACTTCGGTCGCGATCGATCGCGGTTACGGTTGCCCCCATCGCAAGAAGGGCGGCGCTGTGTCCGCCGCCCCCGAGGGTGCAATCCAGAATCTGACCCGCGCCCCCAAACAATTGCTGAACTTCCCCTACAAGCACCGGGGCGTGGAATTTGGTATCCCACGCACCCGGCACCTCTGAAATCACTTGCAGTAGCGCTTCACCATCTCGTCAGCGGCCGGAATGTACTGCGGGATTGCGGTGAGCACCTGTTTGGCCGCATCGGCGTACGTCTGGAGCCCGGCAGGAACGTTCTGCTGCGCAGTCGCAAACGACTCCTTGGATAATCTTGCCAGCGCGCAGTTCTTGGACGACTGAGCTTCGGTTATCGCGCTCTGCCCAATGGTGAAAGCCGAAACTCCCAGCAGAAACTTTGCATCGGCCGTCGCCTCGAGCTGGTCCGACAAGCGCAGGAACTGGATGGCGCGCTGCAGCTCGGCACGATTCTTCGACGCGTTGCCCGACTTATAGGCGTTGTTGCCCTGCTGCAACGCAACCTTCGCGAGCGTGCTTTTGTCCCCGCCGCTGCCGGAAGCCTGCCGGAGTGTCGCAAGGACGCTGTCCGGCTGGTTGAGGGCTCCGTAGATCAGCGCCATCTGCGCATATCCCCCATCGACTTTCTGATCGATGGTGACAGCGCGTCTCGCCGCCGCGAGCGCCTGAGCGTTCTGGCCGGCCTTGCTGAGTGCATTGGCCTGCACCAGCAACAGCGTTGCATTGTTCGGATACTTGGAGATCCCCCGGCCCAGAATCTGGGCGGCCTGGCTCGACTGATTCAGAGCGGTGTAAGCGGCTGCACTGCGGATGAAATAGCTGCTGTCAGCAGCGGCCGTGTCAGCCTTGATCAGGTCGGCACCCGTTTGCAGTGCAAGATTGTAATCCTTGGCGGCGAGCAGCACGAGCCACGCTGTACGCAACGTCTTGGGATCCCCCGGATTACGCTTTACCGCTTCCATGATGATCGGAACAGCAACTGCGGCCTTGCCGCTCGCAGCGAGGCTGTTTACAACCTGCTCGACGAGGCGGTCGTTGCCGGGGTCGGCAGCGAGCAGCCCGGTGAGAGCCTGCGTTGCGCGCTCGCTGTCACCGCGGGTCTGATAAATGTCCGCGGCCCAGCGCAGAGCCGACACATTCCGCGGGTCAACAGCCCGGATACGCTCGGCGACAGCAAGAACGGAATCGGTTTTCTTCTGTTCCTGAAGTGCGTTCCCGAGGCATACACCGACGAGTGTGCCAGTTGGATATCTCGCCAGACCCGACCGCGCCGCTGCTTCGGCTGCGGCAAACTTGCCTTCGCGGAAAAGGGTATAACAGCTGCGCTCGGCGGCGAGCTGCTCGCGGGCCTGCACGTAGTTCTTCGCAACCATCTGAGCCGCCTGGTCTACCTTGCCTGCCTCGGCCGAAGGCAATGGCTGCTGCAGGCTGTTATCCCGTGCGAGAACAATGCGGGCATCGACCTTCACGCCAGTCGGTGTCCGGGTGACTGTGCCTTCCATATACTCATCGGCGCGAAGAATATTGGCGAGGGCTTTCGCATCGTTGGCCGACAGCGCTTCAGTTGTCGAGTACCCTGACGCAGTCAGAGTCGTATTGATATCGGCCTTCGGAATGACGGTCAGCTTCTTGTTGTCGACGTCCCTGGTGATCCGCGAGCGCAGCGCTTCCGCTGTCTGTTGTCCGAGATCCTTATCGGCGCTCGCGAACGTGCCGATCATGATTTTCGGCGGCGGGTCGGCGGTCCGACGCTGCGCGGAGGCATCGGCAAACGGCAACGCCGAAAGGGCACTCAACGCGAAAATCGCGCGAGGGACGAAAATCCGGTTATGACCCAAAGTCAGACTCCTTGCACTCAATGTCCTAGCCTCCCAAGCGTGAGAACATACTTACACCATCGCATTTCAACAGGTCCCGAAAAACAAATGAGCGAGGAGGGACTCGAACCCCCGACATCCTGCGTGTAAGGCAGGCGCTCTAACCAACTGAGCTACTCGCCCGGTGCAGAAACCGAGCCCTGCTCTACTTCAGTATTGCAACAGGCACCAGCACGCAGTACCCCAGAACAAGGAGGAATGGGGCAATCGTAGTACCGCCGCGTGCCAGATCGGCAAAGCCGAGCACGATAGCGGCCAACGCGGCGGCCCATAGCACGGCCGACCGCAGACGGGGGCTCGGACGGGGGCTCGGACGGGCGGTCTCTGTTCGCACATTGGAATCAGCCATAGTGCGATAGTGTAGAGGCGCACCGAAAACGTGTCAAGCGTGCCAGCCCCGCGGAACGCACGTCTCACTGTATCTTAATGTTCGGTTTGCCAAATTCAGCTGTAACAGTGAGGTTCCTCGCCAGCCCGGACGAGCCGCATTGCCTCGGCACACCGCCGCCCCCAGACACTGAACCGGTTGGCGGAGTTGCCCGACATCCAAACCCGGTCGGCTTCCGCGTCGTCTCCGGCCTTCCACCACGTACGACCAAGCTCGTAGTAGGCTTCGATCAGGCTTGGCCCCAACTCGATGCTCGTCTCGAAGAATTTACGGGCTATCTCCACCTCACCTGTGGCGCTGTGACGCAGGCCGAGGTAGAAATTGCCGTAGAGAACTGCCCTGGGATCGTTACGCTGTCGCAGGGCGAAATGCAGCGTCTCCGCGGCCTCCGGCATCATTTCTTTTCGCAAGTCAACCGAGGCGCGCGCGGACCATGGCATTCGATGCGTCCGACGCAAGAACGCGCTCGAGAATCTGCCGTGCATCATCGTACCTGCGCTGTCGCATGATGGCCCAGCCGAGGAGCGCCTGAGCTCGCTGATCGGTTCGAGCGAGGTCGATCGCTGCACCAAGCGCCGCCTCTGCTCCAGGGAAATCGCCCTGAGCGATGAGATGCCACCCCTTTTCCAGAAAGGTCGATGCCCCCAGGTGGTCTTCGCGCAACGTGCGAACCGCAGCTGAGCCCGTGATTTTCACGCCACCGCGCGCCGGCGCGCGAACAAACCATCGATAGCGCGGGCCACGAGTCGCGGTGCAAGTATGCGGTCGGCACTGAGGGCGGTCATGTAAGCTCCGCCAAGGATGTTGCCGACTTCCGTGAGGGCAGATTCTTCGAGAGCATCGAGTGCTCCGCCTGGTGTGCGCTCCCGCCGCAGCATCAGATCGGCCAGTCGCCTTCCAGTGACAGCGGAAGCGCAAGGAGTGTATGGCCATGCAGGGCTACGCCCCACGAGCAGCACGCTGGCGGCGCTGTTGTCGGCGGGAACGCTGTAAAGACACATGGCTGCATCAGTACAGTCACCAGGTTTCCGCGCAGATTTATAAGGCCGCGGACGAACGCCGGCGCACCAGGTAGACGAGTGGTGGGAAGAATGGGAACTATCTCGCGCACCTGCTCCAGTTCACAGCAGTGAGTGCGGCCTGCGACAGCGAAGACGAGAACGCGCCGCGAGGCTTGTGCTGCGTCAGTCATAGAAGCCGAGCGCGGCGAGGGGATCCTCGGCCTCCGCAACGGCTGCGCCCTCTCCGATTGCGCGGAGTGAGTGTTTCAGATCGTCGGGCAGTGACGAACGGATATCCATTGGGACGCCGGTGATCGGATGCTGGAACGCAAGCCACGCCGCGTGCAGAAAGTGCCGCTTCGGCGCCAGCCCTGCGATTCGCCTTCCTCCCCCGCCGCCATAGACATCGTCACCCATTACGGGATGCCCGATCGAGGCCAGGTGAACACGAATCTGGTGAGTTCGCCCGGTGTGCAGATGCGCGCGCAACAGGTCTCCCGGTCCAAAGCGGGCGAGACGAATGAAATCCGTCCTCGCCTGCCTGCCGGTACTGACGATTGCCATACGCTTGCGGTCTCGCGGGTCGCGCGCGACCGGTTTGTCGATAGTGATGCTCTCTTCATCGAGATGACCCCAGATTACTGCTGCATACCGGCGCGTCACACGCCTTGCGGCAATCGCCGAGCTGAGGATGCGGTGCGCTCGATCGGTTTTTGCGACCAGCAGCAGCCCGGACGTCTCCTTGTCGAGCCGGTGCACAATTCCTGCGCGGTCGGCAGACCCTTCGCGCGAAAGGTCTCCGCCCCGCCCGAGCAGCGCATTGACCAGCGTACCGGTCCAGTTGCCTGGCGCGGGATGAACGACCATCCCGGCGGGTTTGTTGACGACGAGAATCGCGTCGTCTTCATGGACAATATCGAGCGGGATGGATTCGCCGATGATCTCCCGGCTGGCTGCGACCTGGCGTTCAATGACTACCATGTCGCCACCCACTGGCCGGTAGCTTGCCTTCTCGTGACCGCCATTGACGGTAACAAAACCATTCGCAATGAGTGTAGCGGCCTGCGTTCGCGAAATGTCTTCCTTCTGGGCCACAAGCAGATCGAGACGAACGTTGCCGTCCGTCTCGATCGTGAATTCATTGCGGCCCGCGGAGCTCAGATGTCTCGGCCCGTTGGAGGCACGGATGGCGCAGCCATAGCTGGTGTACCCTTGGCCGCTTCAGCATTCTCTTCACCCCAGAGCACCCAGGCGAGCAGAAACGCACCGATACTCACCGCCATGTCGGCAACATTGAACGTTGGCCATCTGGTATCGCCAAAGCCCACATCGATAAAATCAACCACGCCCAGCGGCGACTTGATACGGTCGATGAGATTGCCGACAGCGCCGGCGCATACCAGCGCGATTGCCATCGTACGAGTCAGATCTCCGTCACGCGTTGCCCGATACAGCCGTCCGAGGATGACAAGCGCCCCGATCGTGAGCACCATGAATATCCAGCGCGAAAAGTCGCCGAGATGCAATCCAAATGCAGCTCCCGGGTTGTACACGAGGGTAAAACGAACCGCCTCGCCGATGACTTCGTGCGGAACGCGCTGAGGAGAAAGGGAGTAGACAGCGATGGCCTTGGTGACGACGTCAGCGATGACGATCACCACCAGTATGCTCCAGAAGAGCGGCGTGTTAGCTCTGCCTCTTTGCATCTTCCTCACGCTGTTTGCAGTCTATGCAGTAACGCGCGTGCGGGAGCGCGTCGAGTCGGTCGTACGCAATGTCCTTGGTGCAGTTGTGGCATTTGCCGAACGTTTCCGGCGAGCGGTAGAGGCGGCGCAGCGCTTCGTCCAGGTGCCAGAGAAAGCGGCCTTCCTGACTCGCGAAAAGGAATGCCTTTTCCCTTTCCATAGCGTCCGTACCCTGATCGGCCATGTGGAATGAGTAAGCACTGAGGTCGCCGTCAGCTCCCTGTGGGGTCGAGCCAAAAGTTTCGTCATGAAGCCCAAGCTCTTTCTGAACGCGGCGGCGCTCCTCGAGAAGCCTCTTTTCAAAATGATCGAGCTGTTTCTTGCTCAGAGCTTTCTGCTTCCCGCCGGACGTCGTTGGAGCCATCTAGTCCACCCTCTCGATTGCGAAGCGAACCGGATGACCAGCAATGTCAAACGTATGCGCCGCGTTGGTTGTAGGTGCGTCATCACCAATAGTGATTTCGCGTGCAAGCACTTCTTCAGCGATCCGCGTCCGATGGACACTCACCGCGTTTTCCAGCTCGGCGGTGCCGGAAACGGCAAGCAGTATCCGGTCACTCACCGCCAGCCCCGCATCCTTCCGCATTCTCTGAACCCGGCTCACCACCTCGCGCGCGAGACCTTCAATTCTAAGCTCAGGAGTAACTTCCGGATCTATCGCCGCAAAATACCCCGAACCCTCCTTAACGATCAGCTCACCCGACGCCCGACGCAGAATCACCAGGTCTGCTGTCTCCAGAGCGCAGGAGCGCCCAGCCACGCTAATCGTGAGGGGTTCGCCCCTCTCGAATGCCACCAACTCAGCGCTGGTCAGCGCCGATACCGCCTTGGCAGCAAGCGGTGTGTCCTTTCCGAACTTCGCTCCAAGCGTCCTGAAATTAGCCTTGGCTTCAAGCAAAACGAGCGCATCGGCCGAAGAAAGAAAACTAACATCCCTGACATTCAGCTCCCCGGCGAGGAGTGGAATCAGCGAGCCGAGTTCAGTTGCCGCAGAACTGCCCGGCCCTGACATCGCCCCCGGCACGACGCAGATCATGCGGGTGAGCGGCTGCCGCACCTTCACACCTGCTTCCTCACGCGCCGCGCGGCCGAGCGTCGACAACGCCCGGATATGTTCCATGGCCGCCTCGAGCGATGCGTCACGATCGCTTGCGCCCGCTCTGACATAACGGGCCAAGTGCACCGACTTACCGGTAAGCTCAGTGTGCATCCAGTCGCTCATGAAAGGCGCGAATGGCGCAAGCAGCCGGCAAGTTACCACGAGAACTTCTCTCAGCGTGGCGAAGGCGGCACGGTTGTCGTCGCTTTCGACATCGTAGAACCGTCCGCGATTGAGACGAACATACCAGTTCGACACGTCGTCCACGAAGAACGTCATGATTGCACGTGCCGCCATGGTTGCGTCATAACGTTCGAGCATGCCGTCGCTCTCACGCTCGAGCGTCGCCAGTCGTGAGAGTATCCAGCGGTCAATTGGTGGACGAGCGCTCACCGGCGGATCACGATCCGATGGTTCCCACCCGAAATTCGCGTAACGCGCGAAAATTCCGGTGTATACGTTCTTCAATGTGAGTAGAAAGCGGCCAACCGTCTCCCGCATCGCGTTCTCGTCGAACTTGCGGGGGGTCCATACCTGGCTGGCGGCAACGAGAAACAGGCGTACTGCATCTGCACCGTGCTTCGGCAGCACGACCCACGGATCGACAACGTTGCCGCGGCTCTTCGACATCTTGCTGCCATCGGCAGCGAGAATCATATCGTTAACGACGACCGCCCGGTACGGGGCCGTGTCAACCGACTCGCCGGCCGGGGCCCGGTGCGCCAGGGTGTTGTTCGGCAGCGAATCGTCCAGCCCGGTCGCAATCGCCAGCATCGAGTAGAACCATCCACGAGTCTGGTCGACACCCTCGGCGATGAAATCCGCGGGATAATGGCGCGCCAGCTTGTCCGCGTTCTCGAATGGAAAATGCCATTGCGCAAACGGCATCGATCCCGAATCAAACCACGTGTCAATGACTTCCGGGACGCGGCGCATCGTGCCATCACAGGAACTGCAGGCCCATTCTTGCGCGTCGATGTACGGATTGTGGGGATCGAATCCGTCGCCAATCGCATGTCCTGTCTTCTTCGCAAGCTCGGCGAAGCTGCCAATGGCATCGACGTGCGAACCGTCCAGTTCGCAAACCCAGAGAGGCAGCGGCGTTCCCCAGTAGCGGTCGCGGGAGATCGCCCAGTCTATGTTGTCGGTAAGCCATCCGCCAAATCGGCCTTCTCCGATTTCCCGCGGTTGCCACTCCACCCGGGCGTTGCGTGCCAGCATCGCGTCCTTGAAGGCTGTTGTCTTCACAAACCACGATGTCCGCGCATAGTAGATGAGCGGCGTTTCGCAACGCCAGCAGTGCGGATACGGATGCTCCACGAGAACGGCCTTCCAGAGGACCCCGCGCCTCCTGAGCTCCGCAATGATGAGCTCGTCCGCGCGCTTCACGAACATTCCGCCCACCACCGGCATACCTGACGGAAACTCACCTTTCTGATCCACCGGCTGAAGAAAAGCGAGCTTATGCCGCTTGCCCGCTGCATAGTCATCGGCGCCAAACGCGGGTGACATGTGCACTACCCCGGTGCCATCCTCGGCCGAAACGAAGTCTTCGCCGACGATGACCTCATGCGTCCCGTCGGTGAACTCCGCCCAGTCAAGCGGCCGGCGATAGGTCAGGCCCGTCAGCTCGGACCCCATCAACGATTGTATGGGCTCCCATCTATTCTGATAATCGTCGCCGAGCAACGCGGCTGCCCGCGATGCGGCGAGGATGACGGATTCTGACCGATCGCCGTCGCGCTTCGTCAGCTCGACGTACTCGATTCCCGGGTTTACCGCGAGCGCAACGTTCGACACCAGCGTCCACGGCGTCGTCGTCCATACCAGAATGCGGCGCCGCTTTCCGGCGTCGGCCACTGCTCCCTCTAGATCGAGCGCGATATAGACGCTCGGATCGTTTACCGTCTTGTACCCCTGCGCCACCTCGTGATTCGCCAGGGCGGTTCCGCATCTCGAACAATATGGAAGGATCTTGTGCCCTCGATAAAGCCTGTTGCGATCGTAGAGCGTCTTGAGCGCCCACCAGACGCTCTCGATGTAATTGTTGCTGTACGTGACGTAGGGATCACTGTAGTCGAGCCAGAACGCGATCCGTTCGCTCAGCTTCTCCCAGTCGGCGCGGTACTTCCACACGCTTTCCCGGCAAAGCTGATTGAATTTTTCAACTCCGATCTCGTCGATCTGCTGCTTGCCGCTGATGCCGAGCTGCTTCTCGACCTCGATTTCCACAGGCAGGCCATGGGTATCCCACCCGGCTTTCCGTGTAACATGGAACCCGCGCATCGCGCGATGCCGGCAGAACAGATCCTTGATAGTTCGCGAAAAAACGTGGTGGATGCCAGGCCGACCATTGGCCGTCGGAGGACCTTCGAAAAACACGAATTCGGGCGCGTCTCTCGTCGCCTCGAGCGTCTGCCCAAAAAGGTCATCGCGTTTCCATCGCGCCAGCATCTCCTGTTCCAGTTCGTCAACAGGCCGGTCGGGAGGAAGCGGTGTGTAACGGGGCCGCGTAGTCGCTCCTGTCATCCCGATTGCGCAACGTTGTCAGGCGATACGGCCCTGGCACTATCGTCGTTTTTTCTGGCCGCGGCGGCTCCGCCCTCGGAGGCCTCCACCTCGGAGAGCTGCCTGGCGAGTAGCGTACGCATCTGAGCCAGATAGGTGCGCCGCGACCGGTCGAGCGCATCCAGCTCCGCTTCCATTCTTCGGACCTCGGCGCGCGCGCCCTCGAGCAGGCGTTCGCCCTCGGCACGCGCTTCCCGAATCACCAGCTCGGCCTCCCGTTCCGCCTGCTGGCGCAGTTCACCCCTGAGCTGCTGGGCCGATACGAGTGCGTCGTTGAGCGCTTTGTCCCTTTCCCTGAACGAACGCAACTGCTCGTAAAAACTTCGCGCCTTGCCGTCCAGGTCCTGATTGACGCGTGCGAGACGCTCCATCTCGTCCACGATCTGATCTCTGAACTGCTCGACCTTCGCCGGATCGTACCCGCGCAGGGAGCGACCGAAGTCGAACCGCCGCACGTCCAGAGATGTCAGGTGAAAACTCTCGTCCATCATTGCTCGCGTACTCCAAACAGAATTGTTCCAAGGCGGACCAGCGTTGCCCCTTCCTCAACAGCAATCTCGAAGTCGCTCGACATTCCCATCGACAATTGTGTGGCGGGATGGCCAGCTTCCAATAGAACTTCGCGCGCCGCGCGGGCAGCGCCAAATACCTCGCGGAGCTCTCGTTCGCCCGCACCCAGTCGCGCCAGGATCATAACGCCAGTGACATGCACTCCAGTCATCGATGCCAGTCGCGTCGCTTCCGCATCGAGTTCGGCCATGTCGTAGCCGCCTTTCGACTCCTCGCGTCCCACATTGACCTGGAGGAGCACTTCCACCGGCCTGCCGCGTGTTCTGCCAAAAGCGTCCACCGAATCGGCCAGACGCGCGCTGTCGAGGGCGTGAAACAGCGAAAAGCTGTCGAGCGCCTTCACCTTGTTGCGCTGCAGGTGCCCAATAAGATGCCAGCGTACGGGGGCCGCAACCTCGGGCATTTTTCCCAGCGCTTCCTGAACCTTGTTTTCGCCTACATCCGCAACTCCCGCCGACCATGCTCCGGTAACTGCTTCGGCACTGTGAGTCTTGGTGACCGCGACGATCGTCACTCGCTGGCCATGTCCACCCCGCGCTACCGCCGCCGCAATGCGGGATTTCGCTTCGGCGGCACGTTCGCCGAGTCCGGGGAACGCCATGACTTTGGCGGATTCCTTGTTGACTGGCACGTCTAGCCGAACCGCTCCATCGCACTCGTGACCAGCCGTCTGAGGTCGTTGTATGTCACCAGGACGAAAAGCAGCAGCACGGTGGCAATTCCGGCACGCAGGATGTAATCCCGCGTGCGCGTGCTGAAGGCGCTTCCCTTGGCGCTCTCGAGCAGGTTCAGTACGATCTGACCGCCATCGAGAATGGGAATCGGAAGAAGATTGAAAACAGCCAGATTCGCGCTGATCAGCGCAATGAGAAACAGCAGCCGCTCGGCGCCTCCCTGCGCGGCCTGCACGGACGCCTGGGCGATCATGATCGGACCGCCAAGCTGGCTCGCCGAAACTTCCCGCGTCGCCAATCCCTTCAATGCGTCCAGGACCGATCCCGCCATTGCCCAGGTGGCATTCCATCCCGCGCCGATGGCAGGAACAAACCCCAGATCCTTCGACCCCTGACTTGGCATGATACCGATGCGCACTGCGCGCCCTGATGCGCCGGTGTCCGGATCGCGGGTCGTGTCCCTGACAGGCGTGATGACCAGCTTGCGAGCCTGCCCCGCCCGGATGATATCGAACGTAAGTGGCACATTTTCGGACGCGCCAACCCGCTCCACGAGCTTGTCCCACTTTCTCAGTGGTACGCCCTGAATGGCCACGATGCTGTCCCCACGCACGAGCCCTGCTCGCTCCCCAGGACGGCCCGCAAGTACCGAATCGGCCGTTGTCGACAAATAGGGGGTGCCATAGTGCATGAACATTCCGGTCGTCACGACGAAGGCGAGAAGAATATTCATCGTTACACCGGCGAGCAGGATCACCATTCTCGCCCAGAGGGGCTTCGACTCGAACCACCGGTGCGCCGGGATCGGCTTGGGGCCAAACGGAATCATGGCCTCGGGATCCAGCGGCTGGCCATGGGTAGCAACATGGGTCGCCGAGTTCTCGCTTCCACCCTCGATGAACGCGGTGGCTTCATCTTCTTTCGATGCCATTCGTACGTACCCGCCGACCGGAAGCATCGCGATGACGTACTCTGTTTCTCCCCACCGCTTCTTGAACAGCGTCTTCCCAAAACCAATGGAAAATCGGGGGGTGTACACGCCGACGGCCTTCGCCGCCAGGAAGTGGCCAAGCTCGTGTACGAAAACAACAAGCCCGAAGACGAATACCGGGGCAATGTAAGCGAGCATCAGAAAAGCTCCATTATGTGCTTTCGAGCTGCCGCGTCGGCCGCGAGAAGATCCTCACGTGTAGACCCAGCAAGTTGTCCCAGCCTGTCGAGCGCCGACCCGATACCACGCGGAATATCCGCAAACGAGATCCTGCCCTCGAGGAAAAAAGCCACAGCTTGTTCGTTGGCTGCATTGTACACCGCCGGTGCCGATCCGCCACGCTTCCCGGCATCGATCCCCATTCGGAGTGCCGGAAAGCGCTCGTGCGCCACCGCCTCGAAGGTGATGGGAGACGCTGATACAGGATCGAACGGCATTGCACTGTCGTCTGCGACTCGTTCCGGATGTGTGAGCGCATAAAGCACCGGTAGCTCCATGGTGGGCTGGCTCATCTGCGCGAATACGCTGCCGTCGACGAATTCGACAAATGAATGCACAATGCTCTGCGGGTGCACCACCACGTCAATGCAATCATACGGGAGTCCGAACAGAAAGTGGGCCTCGATGACCTCGAGCGCCTTGTTTGCCAGAGTGGCGCTGTCGATGGTTATTTTGCGGCCCATTTCCCACGTGGGATGCTTCAACGCATCCTCGAGACGTGCATTGAGGATTTGAGCTTCGTCCCACCCGCGGAAAGGTCCGCCCGAGGCAGTCAGTATTACCCGCCTTACGTCTGAGCGCGGGCGGCTGCCGATGCATTGCAAAATCGCACTGTGCTCACTGTCCACCGGCACGATCTCGCCACCGCCTTCGGCGCACGCTTCGGCCGCGAGCGCGCCCGCCATGACGAGCGTTTCCTTGTTGGCCAGCGCGACTCGCTTCCCGGCCCGCAATGCGGCCAGCGTCGCGTCGAGGCCAGCGGTTCCCACGATCGCGTTGATGACTATCGCAACATCGTCCCGGGTTGCGGCCTCGACAAGACATTCAACTCCTCCTGCCCACCCCTCGCCCCGCGACCCGCTGTCGTTCACCAGACCAACAAACGCAGGTTCGAAATGGCGCTGCTGCTCCGCAAGCAGGTTTGCGTTGCTATGGGCCGTCAATCCCACCACTTGAAACGCTTCGCGGTGCCGATTCAGAACCCGCAGGGCAGTTGTGCCAATCGAGCCAGTCGACCCCAGTACCGCAACTCCGCGCGGCGTCATCCGGGTGACGGTACCAGCAGACGGCTTAGCAGCATGTGCGCAACTGGCAGCGCAAACAACAGGCTGTCAAAACGATCCAGAACGCCGCCGTGCCCCGGAAAAATGCTTGAAGAGTCCTTCACCCCCGAATCGCGCTTGATCAGCGATTCAAAGAGATCGCCGATCTGATCGGCAACACTGATGGCGACTGCAAATACCAGTATACCGAGCGGCGCCAGTGTGAGCTGCGCAAAAGGTTCGAGCATGAACCGGGCATAGAGGAAGCACATAGCGATGGCCACGAAGAGCCCTCCAACGGCGCCTGCCACTGTTTTCCCGGGGCTCACCGCGGGAATCAGCTTCCGCTTCCCGAACAGCCGGCCAAAAACGTACGCGCCCGTGTCAGTGCCCCACGTGACCATGATCGGGAACATCACCAGCACCGTGCCCGCGACCGCTCCGACGGCGTAGTCGTGATAGCGCAACGGATACATGTATGTCAGCAATGCGGGATAGACGATACCCGCCACGGTGACGGACACCGCAACGAGTGGCCGGCCGCCGACACCGCGAGCCCAGATGACCGCTGCAAGCAGGATGAGAAACGCGAACACCCCGGATGTGACCGACACTCGATACACGCCCAGATAATTCGCATGCACGAGAAGCGGAATCGACGCAGCCAGCGCAATACCGGCAATCTCGAGAGGATTTGACCCGCCCTCGCGCGCCATCCGGAAGAATTCCCAGGCCCCTAATGCCGCGAGGATGGCCAGAGCCCCGGCCAGCACAGCTCCGCCAGCGTAAATGATGGCCACTGTCAGCGGAGCTCCCGCAAGCGAGAAAAGAACGCGCCGAGTGAGCTCGGACACGTTGTCAGACTTCCATGATTTCTGCTTCTTTCCCCTTCAGCAGTTCGTCGATGCGGCCGATGAAGTCATCGTGCAGTTTCTGCAGATCCTTCTCGCCGTGCTTGATGTCGTCTTCTGACACCTTCTCCATTTTTTTCAGCTTGTCGCGCCCTTCCGTCCGGGCGTGCCGGATGCCGATGCGCGCTTCCTCAGCCAGCTTGTGGACGACCTTCACGAGATCGCGGCGGCGTTCTTCATTCAGTGCCGGCAGCGGTACTCGAATGGTACCGCCCTGACTCATCGGGTTGAGGCCGAGATCGCAATCGCGCAGGGCGCGTTCGATGACCTGCAACTGGCTCTTATCCCACGGAGTCACCGTGAGAAGCCGCGGCTCTGGCGCCGAAACGCTCGCCACTTGATTGAGCGGCATGCTTTGCCCGTAAACAGGGACGCGTACCGTATCGAGCAGGTTCACGCTGGCCTTGCCCGTCCGGATCGATCCAAGCTCGCGCCTCGAACTTTCCAGCGACTTGTCCATCGCGGTGCGCGAATCCTTGATGATCTGCGGAATAGTGATCATTGAACGATTGTCCCGATGCGCTCACCGCTTACGGCGCGCGCAATGGCTCCAGGAGTGTTGATGTTGAGGACGATGATCGGAAGCTTGTTCTCGCGGCAAAGAGCAATCGCGGTCTGATCCATGACGCCCAGTTCCTTTACCATGACGTCACGATAGCTGATCTCGTCGAATAGGGTCGCCGTCGTGTCTATTTTCGGATCGGCGGAGTATACCCCGTCGACGCTCGTTGCCTTGATGATTACCTGAGACTTCGTCTGGATAGCGCGCAACGCGGCGGCAGTATCGGTAGAGAAATAGGGATTGCCCGTGCCACCGGCAAAAATTACAACGAGCCCCTTTTCAAAATGTCGCAATGCACGGCGGCGAATGAACGGCTCGGCGATCTGTTCCATGTTGATCGACGTCATGACTCGAGTCTTGACGCCGGCCCGCTCCAGAACATCCTGAAGCGCGAGCGCGTTGATGACCGTGCCAAGCATGCCCATGTAGTCGCTTCCAACCCGATCCATTCCCAGCTTGGAGAACTGGGCGCCCCGGACGATGTTTCCGCCGCCGATGACCAGTCCCACGGCCGCGCCGGTATCTACCGCTTGCTTCACCTCGCCAGCGATGCGAAACAGAGTGTCGAAATCGAAGCCCGTGCCTTTCCCGCCGGCGAGTGCCTCGCCGGAAATCTTGACAAGAACCCTGGAATACGCGATCGGAGCCAACCCGCCGTTACTCCTCGCCCATCTGGTAGCGGACGAAGCGGCGGATCTGAATGTTCTCGCCCATCTTCGCCGACGCTTCCTTCACCAGGTCGCTGATCGTCTTCTTGGGCTCGCGAATCCACGGCTGATTCATGAGGGACACGTCTTTCAGATACGCTTCGACTTTTCCCTCAACCATGCGTTGGACGATGTTGTCGGGCTTGCCGCTCGCCTTGGCCTGCTCCTCGGCAATGCGCCGTTCGCTGTCGATTCGATCAGCCGGCACTCCGTCCTTGTCCACTGCCACCGGTGCCGCGCTCGCTATATGCAGCGCTATCTCGCGGCCGAGCGACTTGAAATCGTCTGTTCGCGCAACGAAGTCCGTTTCGCAGGCAATCTCCACCATTACGCCGATCTTGCCAGGCGGATGGATGTAGCTGGTGATGGCGCCTTCACTCGTCTGCTTGCCTGAGCGCGTCTCCGCTTTCGCGATGCCTTTGACGCGCAGCAGTTCTTCCGCCTTCCCCATTTCGCCGTTGGTCTCGGTCAGCGCTTTTTTGCACTCCATCATGCCGGCGCCGGTGCGCTGGCGCAGTGTCTGAACATCCTTCGCTGTAAACATCTCTATTTCCTTTCTCGATCAGATTCGCGCGAGGCGCGTGTGTGGTAGATGACTAAAAGAACGCCGCCGGCTGTTCGGCCGGCGGCGGTTCTGCCCGCGATGAGCATGGCTTCAAACGTCAGGACGCTCAGCGTCAGTTGTAAAATCTCCGGAAGCGGTTGATTCGCCGCTATCGATCGCCCCGCCATCGCCGGCAGCTTCAGCCGATTCACTTCCCTCTCCTTCACCGCCACCCTCGCCTTCACTGCCCGACTTGAGCCTTGCGGCGATCGCCTCAGGCTTCGCACGCCGACGACGCGGACGCCGCTTGCGCTTCTTGTCGCCCTCACCCTCGGGTTCGGCGCCACGATCCGAGCTGTACGTGTACGACTCCGACTCTTCCGATTCATCACGTATCGGCGCCTCGCGCCGCGCCTCGATGATTGCGTCAGCAATGGCGTGCGTCACCAGCTCGACCGACTTGATCGCGTCATCGTTGCCCGCAATCGGAACGGTGATCAGGTCGGGATCTGCATTCGTATCGACGAGTGCGATAAGCGGAATCTGGAGCTTGTTCGCCTCCGCAACTGCAATCCGCTCCTTCTTGGAATCAATCACGAACATCAGGCCAGGCAGCCGGCTCAGGTTCTTGATGCCGGAAAGATTCTTGGAAAGCTTGTCGCGCTGGCGGCTCATCATGAGCTGCTCTTTCTTGGTGTAGTTCTCGAAGTCTCCTCCAGCCTCGCTGCCCGCCTCCAGATCCTTCAGCTTGCGGACCTGCTTCTTGACTGTCTGAAAGTTGGTCAGCAGGCCGCCCAGCCACCGCTCGGTGATGTGCATCGCGCCACATCGCTCGGCTTCTTCGCGAACGATATTCACCAGTTGCCGCTTCGTGCAGACGAACAGCACGCTCTCGCCGCGCAGGACTACCTGACGTGCCAGGGTCTTGGCAACCTCCAGCTGACGCAATGTCTTCTGGAGGTCGATGATGTGAATTCCATTCCGCTCGGCGAAGATGAAACGGCGCATCTTCGGGTTCCAGCGACGGGTCTGATGGCCGAAGTGAACTCCGGCAGCTAGCAGTTGATCGAGATTGGGCTCAGTCATTCAGTGAATTGTCGGTTAACGCTTGGAGAACTGGAATTTCTTGCGCGCCTTGGGGCGGCCTGGCTTCTTTCGCTCGACTGCCCGTGCGTCACGAGTCAACAGGCCAAGATCGCGCAGCTTGCGCCGGTGCGTCTCGTCGATTTTCACCAGCGCGCGGGCAACTGCAAGCCGCAGTGCTCCGGCCTGACCAGTGAGCCCGCCGCCCTGAACGCGCGCTTTTATGTCGAAGCGGCCAAGCGTATCGGTAGCAGTGAACGGTTGCTGAATCGCGGACACATGTGCGCCCCGCGGGAAATAGTCACCGAGAGTCCGTCCGTTCACCTGCCATTTTCCGGAGCCGGCCGTGAGGTAAAGCCGGCAAACCGCTTCCTTCCGGCGGCCGATCGTATGCGTGGTGCTGCTTTCAGCCATTACTTCGTCTCACTCGTCTTGTTGAATTCGAGAACTTTGGGTTGCTGGGCGGAATGCGTGTGCCGGTCGTTTGCAAATACCCGGAGCTTTCTGCGAAGGGTCTGTCGGCCGAGAGCCGTCTTCGGCAGCATGCCATAAACCGCTTTCTCGATTATCCGTTCCGGATGTTTTTCGAGGACCGAAGCAAAGGGTGTGAATCGTTCATGCCCCATGTACCCGGTGTGATGAAAATACATTTTCTGTTCCGCCTTCCGGCCGGTGACCTTGACCTTCGAGGCGTTGATGACGATGACGTTATCGCCGGTATCCATGTGGGGAGTGTACATCGGCTTATGCTTGCCCCGGATTATCCTGGCGACCTCAGTCGCAAGGCGACCGAGCACCATGCCACTCGCATCGATGACGTGCCACTCATGCTTGATATCCCGCGGGGTGGCGGAGTAAGTCTTCATATTACGGGTCTGATCGTGCGTAGAGCCTGCAGCCTCCTCGACATGATGGAGAATGCTGGAAATACTGGTGAAGTCGATTTTTGCACAGCCTCTAAACCTACGAATGGCCGAATGTTAAGTCAACGGGAGTGAGGCGGGATGTCAAACGCCAGCGGCGGAAAAAGAGAACTGAGGGCTGAGGCGCTGGCGGACTGCGGACGACCTGAAGCTCCCGGCCCCAACCTGCTCGGCGCCGGCCATTGGCGTGGTACCCCACGGTGTTGACCTACGACCGACAAGGGTATCCCGACGGCCAACGACATACCAAGCATAGAACCCAGCATTCCGACTTTGCGGCGACGAAGATCGAGGGCAAAGCTGTCGAGCTTCGACAGGCAATCATTCTTTCGGCGCCTGCTCGATCGCTTTGAGACGCGAGCGAGCCAATTCGCGCCCGGGATACGGGTAACTCAGATCATCGAGCGCCGAGCTCGGCAGCAGGAGCCAATAGGGCGCCCAAATTTCATCCAGCAACGCCTGCTTCGCTGGATCCTCCGATTTTATCTCGATCCGCACGTCCTGTCGATCCGAACGACCTGCTGCCGACGCCGCTGCAGTGGCGGAACCAACCTGCGGCTCCTCTGAGGCCGAGGACGCGCTTGCAACGCCGAGCGTCTGTAGCAAGTGCCCCCGCTCCGATGAAGCCAACCGCTGCAACAGTCTCTCGACGGCGTCAACGTCAAACCGATCCGCGAGATCAGCTCTCACTTGCGGATCTAGCCGGGCCGCCCCGTCCGCGGGGGTGCTAAACCTAGATAATCCTGTCTCATTCGACATGACGCGTTCGTGGCATCCAAGAAAGACAACGGTACCAACAACGAAAAAATAAACACCAACGTTGCGAATTAACATCATTTTACACCGACACTGGCGCGCGAGACAGCGACGGGAGTCGCCGCTGAACATTTGCGCATGAATCGCAGGAGAAGCGACGTCGCCTGGCAAGTTCAGCTGGCTATTGAGATCTTGGCCCGCGCTCAACGCTTCGGCTAGTTGCATCTGGGGGAATGTCAACCACCATTAGAAATGTCTTGGGCGAGGTAACTACCGCGGTGCGCTGACGGCGAGCCCGCCGCCGGCCGGGCGGCTCAATCATTCAGGAACCAACCGCCGGTTGATCCTTTCGCCGCACTTGTGAATCCGGCGCACCTTCGGCGATCCGGTTAACGAGGCCGTGAAGCATTTTGCGAACACGGACGGTCTGGTCGACGAGCGAGTCGGAATCCGACCGGCTAATCACTCCAATGT